>NZ_JAUBTO010000184.1:0-13178 GCF_036702495.1 Microcoleus sp. C2D2
TCTAAAAATAGGCAGCAAGTAACAACCACCATTAATCAGTTACTGTTTTCTCTAAAAAGTCATTACAAAGCGTGTCTGTAGCTTCTTTGAATGGTGAATTTCTCTCAAAATATACTCACCACTGGTGAACAGTGTTCAATAAGATGCGTTCCCCCTGGGTGATTGACTTTTTAGCTTAACAGACCGCGAAATCTGTATGTTGTCTAATTTCCGGGGGGTGAAATGCCAGTACAATGTCACTTTTTGGAACACCAGCAGCCAACAAATCAGTTGCTATTCCGTCTTCTGTTCCATCTCTTTGAATCCAGATTTTACCATTAATAATTTCAAGGTGAACAATGCAGCCATGATTTCGCACATCTTTTTCCCATCCTATTGTTAGCAGTAAATAATCATTGGAGTCTTTGCTAATAATGAGTTTGGATTCAAGGTTGTTGTATGAATATGGAATTTCTGCATATTCGCTTAAGATTTTTTCAATGATTTGTCGGTAATTATCTAATTTATCCATTGTACGATTTCCTCTTTGGTAGGGTCAAAAACAAGTAAGCGCAGAGAGTTTTTGCGTATCACTAGAGCCCCGATGGCTTCTGAAAATATTTCTTGATAGGTGGCTTGACGAATAGCTAAATATAGCAATCGGTCATTTTCGACTTCTTCTAAGATATTCAAGTAAACGATATACTGCCCTAATGCAGTTTCTAAATCGCTCACTTGGGAAAGACTCACGAAACTTTTAATTTCAACAGCTATTTTTTGTTCACCTCTTTCGGCAGCTACAAGTTTCGTGGCTCCTAAGTCTACAAATAGTTCTCGGAACCCCCATTTTAGTTTGAAAGGATCGTTTGTAATTGTCCAGCCGTCTTTTTCGAGAGCTTTTTTGACACGATCGTGATAAATATCTTTGGCTGGCATATTCGTTTGAAGTTATAAGTCTGAGCAGTGTAAAGGGCTGTGTTGATTAAACTTGTTTTCATGGCTTGAATTTCCGAAGTCGCCTCAATTTTATTATCTTTAATTCTAGCTGTTACGTCAAGTCGCTTGACTGATGAGGTGACAATACCCTCCAAATATAGACAAAATCAAGGAGATAACCCAATACGGTTCAGTTAGTGCTCTTAAACGAATTTGAACTCACAGTTTTTTGAAAAATACAGGTATCTTTTAGAAGTCAGATTCTTAACAGAACCGTATTGGGACATAACCCTCATACCCCCATATGCTTTGGTTAACGTTTTTTGTCATTGTTCGCTGTGAGCGTAGCGATCTATACATGAAAGCAATCACCAGAAAAACGAGCGAGAAGCCCCTGGCTTTAGACATGGGGAGGAAAGCGGTAGCGACGACCGTCGCCTTGAAATATTTTTAAAACCCATAGCTATAGCCATCTTTTTTGTGGATTGCTTTGCAATACTTGTGGCTAATACCTGTTACTCTCCCAGCCTTCGTTACGATATCAAAACTGCCTGAAGCACGGCATAGAAGCCGCCCTGTATAAGAGCCGACTTTCTTCCCTGCGGTAACGGTTGCGCTGACAATATCGCCAGTCTGAAACCCTTTGTGAATTTGCACTCTGGACTTGTGCCGAATGGGAAATCCGTACTGGTTTGTGCCGCACATCTGTCGTGTCCCGTGACCTTTTGCTGCAATCAGCAGAGGCTTTGAAGTCAAGACTTTGAGCGTGTCAACGCTACCCACACACGCAGCATCTAGCCAGTGCGATTTGGGCAACCCTAACCGATGGCGATTGAACTTGGTTTGCCCGCCCGTGCCAGTAGTGACGGGCAATCCCGTCTCTTTAAGTGCATTGAACAACGCCCATCGAGTCGAGTTGACCGCTGCTGCATCCTTGAGTGGCAGTTTTGCCTGTTTTAGGATGCGGTTTAGCAAGTCGGGTTTAGCTGCTAGGAATGCTCGAATATCCTGATTGCCTTTCTTTTGATTGCAATCGTGACAGGCAAGCGTTAAGTTAGAAACCCTGTCAGAGCCACCTCTTGACTTGGGCTGAATGTGCTCAACCTCAAAAGGTACATTTTCAGCCGAGCAATAAGCGCACTGCCGATGCCATTTGATCAAAAGATATTCGCGGACTTCGTAACCCTGCAATTCTCCCTGCTGATACATAACGCCTGAGATTTCAGGGTTTTGCATGAGTTGAGAATCAAACCGCACTAACTCTTGAACAATGCTGGCAACGGGAGCGAGTCGAATCAACTTGCGAACCCATGTGAGCGTCGTTTCGACTCGGTGCTGCAAGGATGGAGCGAGCCAACCATCGGGGCGAGTGCGATTGAGGAATCGCGCCTGACGGTACCGAGTTTTGCGATTGCGTCTTCCTCGCCTGATTTGACGGCGAGAGAGCAATGCTTCTTTAATTTGTTGTCCCCGGTGTTGTAGTTCGGCTCCGAAGATTATCTTGTCGCCCTGTTTGATGGCAATACCAGTAGTTTTAGAACCTGGATCGAGCTTCAGTTCTAATGGTTCAGGACAGGCGTCAACCTCTTTATTCAGAATGATCGTGAAAGGGAACCGCCTGAATACAGACGCTTTACCTGCCTTCAGCAGTGAACGCCCTACTCCTGGCTTACAGGGTGATAGTGGTCGCCCTTTCGTGTCTAGAACGAAAATAAAATTAGACATTTTTGCGTCTCTTCTACTTGCGTGTAATGTTAGCCTCGGCAATGTTTAATGAGCTTGTTTGGCTAAAAGCACTGTCTTAACCCGTTAGAACTGTTTAACTTTTAGCGACAGAGCAACGAACTGGCTACGTATTCGTTGGTGTCATGACTCAAAAAACGTAGTCCTCAAAGGACTTAGCCAGGGGAAGGTTCGGCTTGTGCCATCCCGCTCGAAGAGCCGGACAGTCTACAAGCCCCTAGCTTTAGCTATGGGGTTCCTGACAGGCTTTTGCCTCCTAGACTGTCTTATCCCAAGCGTATTGACTCATACCATTCTCTCCCGAATGCCAACTTATTACGTTTTATTTTCTTTTTAGCTGTTAAGAAAGCAGTGAATTCTGCATCTAGATTAAACAGCGTCATCTTCGCTCAAATCGTAAGTAGGGGGCTTATACTCAAACAGTTCTTGTTCGCACGCAGCAAACCTGGAAGTGTCGGAACTGGCTGTGGGACGAGCATAACTAGCTTTGTTCCGAATCCCCTGAATATCTTCAGAAGAACGCTCAGACGACAGCACAAACTGAGTTCTCTGATAACGCAGATTGGCCAATTCAATTTTACCAGGTCGCCCTTCACAATAAGCTCGCTCAGCACAGCGTTTAACTGCGATCGCAATTTCAGCACTCGTTGCTCCCGCATAATCAGATAGTAGCGAATACCACTGCCTGTCGCTCCAAAGGTTCTCTTTTCCTTCCCCAAACTGCTCTGGGAAATACTTAGCTAAGTGCAAATTGAAAATCTCATAGCGAGCGCCGCTGTGTGGCAAATCCACAAACCAGATTCCGCCGTCGTCAAATCTGCGGATAAGTTCAGCCGGCAGCATTTCTAAGCGGTTAACAGTAGCTAACATTAACACGGGGCTTTCATGCTCCTGCATCCATGTGAGCAATTTCTGCGACAGTCGCCTAGCTGCACCGCCATCAGCATTTGATTCCCAGCCAGAAAAACCCTTGTCAAAATCGTCAAAGAACAGCACGCAGCCGCCCAAATTATCGGCTGTATCCAGCATTTTATTGAGAGCGCGATCGGGATTAGAGGAGCCTAGAATATTGCCCCAACTTGCTGCTAAAAGCGCATAACCTAGCTTCTTAGCAGCTAGCTTTGCACTCAAACTTTTGCCCGTCCCCGGCGGCCCCCACAGCAGCATTCCTTTGGGAGGTCTGAGGTGATATTTCTTGGCATCAGCTTCTGACAGCTTTACGACCTCGTTCAAATAAGCATCTAATAGATCTAAACCGCCAGCATGAGGCACGTCTGGAGAAGCAATGAACTCCAACCCCTGGTCTCGAAGTTGCGATATTTTATGCTCCAATACCAACTGTGCGATTTGGACAACTGAAGCGGTCACAGAGAGCGATCGATCTAACACTAATTCAATTTCAGCCTGTGGCAGCCCTAGACTAGAAACAGCCAGCCGTTTTTTAGCAGCTACCGCATCTGAACCAAAATCAAGGGAACAATTGCGATCGCAAAAATTATCTACAAGAACTTCGACTTCAAAACGATCGGGTAACGGACATTTGAGTAGAGGAATTAATGGACTTAGCTTTGATGGCAATTGGATGTACTCGCCCAGCAGTACCCAATATTGGTTGGCCCAACGCCCTTTCAGCTCAAAGAATGCGTTAGCCAATTGAGAATAACGGCGGACAAGAGGCTGTTCGGTACTGTCTGATTCCAAAATATCCTCTAACAAGAAGATACCGGGGCAGTCATTTTCCAGCAGAAATTGCAGGACATCACTTTCGACAGATAGCTCAGTTTTGCATAAGACGCATTCACTATTATACATCTGGGAAATATCTGAAACACTTGTCCTATCTGAATGACCACCTAAATTCGGGAGATGTTTATCCAAACACCGCACCTGTTGAAGAGTTGCATAGCCGGGATTCCAATAATAAACAGGTAAACAACACTCACTGGCGTACTGATGAAATGATGACAATATTTTTTGGCGATCGGCACTGTAATATTCGAGGGCAACAATGGGAGTTTGAATAACTCTTAAATTTGACCAATTATTGAAATTTTTCATGATTCATATACAACTAAGTACAGGATGTTTAACATAATAATTTAACTAACATAATTAAGATTTAACTTCCTGCTAATGAGCGAAATACGCCCCCTCAACCGGAGGGGGTAATTGTGCCTAACGGCACTAATAAATTGATGTTAAGCAAGTTAAATTGTCAATCATGGTCGCAACTAAAAAACAAACCGCAGCCACTCCTATTCGCTCTCAGTCACCAGTGCCTGCTAAATCTAAACCGTCTGAAAAGCAGAACAGTCAAACAGTCGGCAGTAACAATGGAGCCAAATCAAAACCTCAATCTAACCTCAGCCCGGAGCAACTTGCTGGCGAGTTAGTCAAACAGATTCGGAATACAATTCATAAGAAGTACGGTGTGACAATTCAGCGTCGCGATAGCCGTATTTCGACAAAGGTTGGCCACGCAATTCGCGAAAAACTGGGATTGGATATTCAAGCTCAGTTGAATAAGCGCAACGGTAATGGCAATGGTAAAAAGTTCGACTGGCAAGATTGGAACAATACTGTGTTTCCCAAGCTAGTTGGCCGACCCGATGAACTCAAGTATGATGTCGAAGTTGTTGCCTTAGCGATGAGCCAACTTTACGATACAATTGCTGACAACCCGCAAGCTGCCATTGCCGATTTAATGGAGTTCAATGCTCAAAGCTTAAAGCGTCGCAACGAGTTAGCTAAATCCTCTGAAGAAGATACTGAAGAACTCGATGACGACGACGAACTCGATGATGAAGATGATGAAATTGATGACATACTCGATGAAATTGATGAGGATGACGAAGACTCCGAAGGCGATGAGGATGAGGATGAGGATGATGACGATGAGGAGGATGATTTTAGTTTAGACGAAGACGAAGAATTTGAGGAAGACGACGAATAATTGCTAAAGTTTGATTAGAAAGCTCTGCTGAAAAAGCAGAGCATTTTTTTGCCTCTATCGAGGCCTTTTCCACGAATCGCGATTCATTTAATAAGGGGAGGGGGAAGGGGAAGGGGAAGGAACGGAAAGGGTAGAAAAACTTGGGAGAAGGGTAGAAAAACTTTAGTAAAATTGCGTTATTACTAAAAAAATTATCCTTCCCCTTCCCCTTCCCCTTCTCCTTCATTTCTGGGTAATGATTGTCGCCACCGTCCGAATCAGGACGCTCTGGGAAGCAGACCCAACAAATTCACAATCAAGGAAACTTTGACCTTGGTTGTGAATTTAATTTTACCCACTCACCCACCCACTAAATTTTTTGAATTAATTGTAATTAGCAGACTGCCGTCGCTTTAGTTGTGAAAAAAAACACGCTTGAGGGTTAATCATGGCTAATCGCAAATCCGCTCCAACTCCGATGCAAAAGCAATTTGCAGAAACTCTTGAAGAACAGCGCTTCGAGATGTTTTTGCACGTTGCCCGCGAGTTAACGGGACGTGCAAAACAACGACAGTTGCAGAAAGGTAAAGCTCTTGACTGGGAAGCGTTCAATACTTGGTTTAACAAGCAATATGAAGGCTACTCGGCTGACGAGATGCTTGAAGAAATCTTGAGCAACGTTTACTGGCTTTCATCTGAGCAAGCAGTGATTGACTTGCACTTCCGTTATATCGAATCGGCAGTCAAAGCTTCTCATAAGAAAAAGGCAAGTGACGATAATGAAGAGATTGATGATTTTATCAAGTAATCAATGACGACCCCCGATAAAGGGGATAAAATCCTGCTCCAAGCAGGATTTGTTTTGCCCGCCCACCCACCGCACCAGTTCCCTTTGCGATATTTGCGCTCGCATTCTCAGAAGGCTTTAGTAAGGTTTTGATATTAAACGCGAGCGCGTTTGAAAGATGTTCCACTTGCAAATAAATTATAATCATGTACGAACATATTCAGCATTTTCTCACCCTCACAATTGAAACTGTAGTAATTTTTGGTTACGGTGGCTTAATTGTTCACTATATCGCTACGCTGTTAGCATCGAAGCGGATGAATCCTTCTGAAAAACTCTCAGCAGAACTTGCCCCAGATTTTGTGCCTCTTCTCAATAAAATTGCTTCCTTTCCTACTGTTGCCGAAGGTGCAGCAACTCCAGAACCCACAGAAGAACAGCGCCTCACCTCTTCGCTACAAGTTAAAGCCGAATTTGCTTCTAATATTCAACTCGATACCGACACATTAAATCTACCCTTCATTCAAGTCGATAGCCTCACTCTCCGACAATGCCGCACCGTTATTCGAGCGCTCAATTCCACTCTCCCACGAAGTGAGCATATTCGCCTGAAACTCAACAAAAAAGATGTGCCAGCAGATTCGTTAAAATTTCAAATCAAGAAGCAGTTTGAGCATCGACCGCAGCAAGTTGTCTCCCTAATTGAGCAAATTTTGAGAGCGAGTTAGCACGCTCGGGGAATCAACAAGCCAATTATTGCTTTCTATCAATAAAACTTTTGGTAACGAGTTGATAGAAAGTTTTTTGAGTGGAACCCTCCTTTTCCTGACCAAGCTATTAGTTACTTTCTTCAGGGCCAAGGGGAATCAGACCCTTGCCAATCTGTTTGCTCAACTCATTGAAACTCAATCCCCGTTCACTTGCGACCGCACGAATTCTCTCCATCCTACCGACGTTACCTGGATACTCCCTTCCCGCTAGAAGACTATAGAATGAGATTATAGATATGTTGAATCGTGTTGGCAATTTGGATTGGAGTCTGCAATTGTTGAGTTTCAAAAAAGGTTTTAATTCGCAGTTCAACCTGCTCGATACTTTTGTCACTTGGCAAATGATGTAGTAGCCTCAATCGGAGCAAATGAATTAGATATTCGACTAAATTAAAATTCTGAGAATATGGTGGTGTATAAACAAATTCAACTGTTATCTGTTCCTCAATCCCTGATGTGAATAACTCAGCCCATAAATAACGGCGCAGCTTATCTTTATGCGTAGAATTGTTATCTAGTATGATTGTCAAATGCTTGATTCTTTCCTGAATACAGTATGAGCATAGCTCTCCCAAATATAATGCTAAGTCTTCTGTTTTGGCAGTTGGTACTAACCGCAAGAATTCTGCTCCACTCACAGCATCTACTGCTAATAATCCATTTAATTTCTCTCTCTTTTTACTTTCATTTGATGGCACTTGAGGTCGAGTGTTTTTTAATGCCCATCCGTAGTATGTACTTGGTCGGTTATATACTGCGAATTCATCAAAGAATAGAATTTTCTCCCCAGGCTTTTTCTGGCGCATTTTTTTTTAGCATCTTCACAAACTCTTTTTGTTTTTCTGGTGAAGCATTCTCGTAATCTCGGTGTGCTTTTTGATGTGATAAATTCAACTTATCTAAGATTTCATAGATTCTCGATGTTTTCAACTCTATTCCCCATCTCTGCTTTATTACAAATGCTATAATTTTTCCGGTCCAGATTTCTCGGTCTATTCCATACTTAGTTGGCCTATCGTTCAATACCATTTCTTTTATCTCCTGCTGCTGATCGGGATTCAGCCTCTCTTTCACTTGATGCTTGATTGGCTCCACTAACCCTTCTAATCCTGCATCTAGATATTTACCAATCCATTTGGCTATGGTTAAATCTGTAGATCCTACTAATTTGGCTACTTCCGCTCGACTTTTTCCTTCATTTAGATACCTGATTGCTGATAGTCTCTGTCGTATATATGCTTGCTGATTCTTGTAATATAGTCACTGCCACTGCTTTTTATCTAGGCTTACTAATCGCAATCTCTGGCTCAGATTCATTGATATTTTTCTCGCTTTTTTTTAACTATAGCATTTTCTGTACTCTTTGAGCGGGAAAGGAGTAGAAGGCTGCTTTTTACTCATTCAAGTGATTCCAGATAAGGGCGTATTCGCTAAATTTTGGCGTCGGACGTTCCCGGAGCTTTTGCGTTAAATCCACAATCTAGGCAAGAACGCCCGCCACTCAAAATTTTTGCCAGGTGCTTAGTTTTGGGTGTGAATTTTTAAAATTGAATAGTATATCATTGTTGGTTTTTTTTGGGGAGTTTTACCGGGTATCACCGGGTATCACTCGACCCGGTTGGTCCTCACGAGGCCTGCGGCGCTCCAGTAACGCGGTCAGGGGGGCGGGGCCACGCTTAGCTCCCCCCCTGGCCCACGATTAGCGATCGCTAAATTCTGGCAATGATTTATTGTTTACACTGTCTACAATATTTTTCTACAAGTGTCTACAGTGTCTTACAGCTAGCCAAGTCACGACTTCCCCAAACCGTTCACATCAACGTTTGAAGCCCAAAAATTATGTCACAACGCGACGGCTACCCAGAAGGGGACGCCGCAACTCTTAATGATGCGCGACATAAACCCTTGGTGAGTCGGCGTAGAATCGAGCATTTAAAAGCTCTTTGGGTATGCGCGCTTAGGCTTAGGAATTGACAAGGCCGACTCCAACGCCAGGACTCGGATTGATAAGATTAAAGCCAACCTCACAGGCGGGGCGAACTAATGCGAGCGATTTACTTGTGCAATTATTTTATCGCCGCGTGCATCGCTTTCTCACTCCAGGAGTGGGTAGCGAGTTTGCATCCTTACGCCTTTCGAGCAGTTCTCTGTTCTGAGACTGTTAGCGTACACTCCCGACGAGTGCGGCATCATTAACTTTTGGATTTGCAATTACTCTCTAGAATCAGTACGGGGCAATTGATTTGATCTGAATCTGCTGCCATTAGTTCGAGCGCCTCAAAAGCTGCCGTGCAATCTCCTAAGGCTTGGTGGTTTCCATTGAGGGAAACATACCGATAATATGAGTGATAATAGCTCCTGTTTCCGACCTATTGCGCTACCCATTCCATCAAACAATCAGAGCGCTTTGTCAACTTCAAAATCAGCAAAGTTTGAAGCCGACAGCAGGAATTTAAAATTTTGAAATCCCAAGCAGAATTGTAGATTAATAGTCGCTTATCTTTCAGGACTCCATCAATGCGGAGATAGACTTCGGGAAAGGTAGAGGCATCGCTTACCATTTTATACGTTATGCCATTGAATTACGATATTTGTTGGTAAGTGAGCGCCTGTATTCTATCCCAATTTCATGCTATTCCACAATCTTTCCAAAGGTTGACTCAAGAGCATGATACCAGTCTTTCGCTTTCTGGAATGCTTTACCTCCCGTACCGCCTCCAAACACATCTCGACTGCTTGCCGTGACTCCCAATCTCAGTAGTTTTAAGCTCAACCAAAGCGCTTTATCTGGCTGAGTAGGAATCAGGGCAATGACTTCACTTACTGTATCAACTTCACTGCTTCCCCGACTGCTGAGGCGCGCCATCACCCTCGCCAATGCCTTCGAGCGCTCTGATTCAAAAAGTAGGGAAGTAGTGCTGGAATCCTTATCCTGCAACACTTCACTAGCTTCATTTGCCACTTTGTCCGCTTCATCAGGGAGTGAAGTAGCAGTATCCTTCGGCGCTGTAACTTCATCCGCCTGCCAGGATTCTAGGAGCCGCTTCTTGGCTAGTTCCCACAATTCTTGAGAGCCCTCAGATCCCTGATTCGGAGCCAACTCAGTTGCTTGAGTTGTTTCACTATTTGCGGAAGTTTCTGGTTGGGATGGCTGCTTCAAAATCTCTCATTTTCACTCACTTAATTCAGGCACGAGTGCTGGAATTTCATCCAATTGGCAGCTAATCCAAGCATCGCGTTGGCGGAGCAAAATCAAGAATTTCCCAACGATCTCGCCTACCATCCACAAAAAGCAAACCTCGCCCAGCAGCGGGTGTCGCTGGGCTGTTTCGAGAACGGCAGATCACTACTCTAGGTGCTGGTCAACTAAGGCGATGAGTTTAGCGATCGCTTTCTGTTCTTCTAGAAGTAGTTCCTTAAGCTGGCGCATCTGTTCTTGATTTGGGGGTCTATGTACCAAGTCATCAACGAAGTCTAGCAGGGGAGACTTTTTAAAAGGTCTACCCAAAGCAGCTTCATCTCGCAAGCGCTTGGTTCGCTCCAGCTTAGACAGTTGCAATCGGTTTTTAGCCTGACGGCGTGCGATAAGTCCGTCAAGTCTTTGACATACGTTTCCAGTCCTCTTCATCTCCATATATCTGTTTTACTTGTTGTTTTAACTCAGTTATCTGCGGGCGTCAGATTTGCCACCTGATCTTCAATAATGTCTGTTTTATCCTCCTGAATTTCCAGAGAAATTTCCAAAGATTCGACATATTCCGTTAACTTTTGTATTGGATCTGGCTGAGGCGACACGCCGTTAGACCCATTGCCGTTGGTCATGGTCATTCCTCACTGGTATCTTGATGGAAGAAACTGGCGATCGCTATCGATCGTCCCGGACGTCACCCGGTGTGGGTGGGATTGATGCGTTGGAGTCGCTAGCTATTCGCCAGCACAGAGCGCTTGCTAGTTGGTTTTGTTCGACACGATCGAGAACTCGCACAGTCGGAAACCAAGCCTGCAAGTGGGATAAGTCGTTGTTGACGCTACCCGAATACGCTTGAAACGGGTCGGCTTCCAAACAAACAAAGGTTCGGACAGCGTAGAGTTCATCTAACTTCAACCCGTCCAAGCGATTAATCAAGGATTCGAGGGAATATTTTCGGGGCGTTGTGTGTCCTGCAATCGCTTGTTCCCCCAGTTCCCACCAACTCATCATGTTGGCTCGTTCGGTGGAACACAAAATCTCATGTTTCCGAACGCAGATGTAAACTGGCTGTCCGTCTTCCTGTATCAAATTATCTTGGTCATTTAGCAGGCGACCGGTGACTGTTTCAGAACGAATGTCGGTCACTTCCATACGCCCCATTGTGGTGGTGACGCGGGGATTGGGTATTTCTACAAAGCTTGGTCGGGCGGGTTGCGATGGCTGCCCGTAATCTGCGAACATAGAGGAAATCTCCATTGTGAGTGCCAAACCCCGCCCCAGAAGATTGCGAGTCAGAGGGGGCGGGGTTTGGTTTTGGATGAATTTCCACATTATACCCTTCTGAGTCCCTGTGTATTCCCTCAGACTGAAATATTGGGCATAAGGGAGAATCCTTAAGGACTTAGGAACCCCTAAATCCTTGTAGGATATGCAGTATATGAATTGTGGAAATATTGAAAATGCCCGACATTGATGCTCCTAAAATGGTACGCATAGATTTTTCCGTGCCTGCTCCCCTTTTAGAGCAAATGCAAGAATTAGCCAAAGATGAGGGTTGGAAGCCTGCCGAATTACACCGAATGCTTTGGGTACTCGGGTTTGCAGCATATACCGAACAGAGCAACAAACGCTTGGTAAACGATCGGCTTAGGGCAAACAAGGCTAAGGATAAACTCGATACCTGAGCTGTTGAGGCAGTCAAAACGCCTCGAACGAGGTGACACCAAGAATTAAAGGTATTCGTTACTGTTAAAAAGCTGCCAAGCATCGAGAAAATTACTGATTGACACTCCGGGCGCCTGAAGGCGCGAGGATTCTTGAGGAATTTCTACCTCAATTTCCCTATTTCTAGAGTTCCCAGACTCCTCACGTTTGCTCAATTGAGCGTGAGGATATCTTCTGGGCGTTTAGGCGCGAACGCCCGGTAACGCGAGAGTCCCCGCGTACCAATTTCTCTCGCCCGATCACGAATAGTTTTTGCTGCACCGATATCGGCGTGCTCGTGATATCCGCATTCAGCGCAAATGAACTTTTCGCCATCTCGATTAGACTTGTCGATATGACCGCATTTCCGACATTCTTGGCTGGAGTATTTGGGATTAATTTTGATTACGACCTTTCCTTGCTTTGCAGCCAGATACTCGATCTTTAGAATTAATTCAGCCCAACCCGCATCAGAGAAAGAACGGTTTAAACCTTTCTTTCTTGATTGCCCATTTTTCAGGAATCTACCTGTTTTTTCGTCAGCCTTTACTCGACATCGGCGCATCATGCCGGAAATATTCAAATCTTCCAGAGCAATCGCGTCAACGTTGCGATCAACTATTTTATTGGCAACCTTCCAATGGTAAGCTTGACGCTTATCACTAATCTTCTGATGGAACAGTCCTAGTTTTTTAGCTGCTTTCTTGCGGTTTTTGCTACTCTTGGCTTTTCGGCTAACTCGTCTCTGTCTAATTTTTAGAGTGCGCTTAGCTTTTTTTGTGATTGAAAATTTGGGATTTTCAATTTGAGTTCCATCTGAAAGATAAACTAATTTTGTAATTCCCATATCACAGCCAATTACTTTGACAACATCCTTAAGAGGTTTTGTTGTGTAATCGGGGACAGACTTGTTCTCAATGCGAACGGAGACATACCAGCCATTTTGTCGCTTCCTTACCGTACACGCTTTAACGGTAAATCCGTTGGGAATTGGGCGCGAGTTGTAAAAACGCATCCAGCCTAACTTTGGTAAGTAGATTTTACTGCCTTGTATTTTTACCAGGGTAAACGCATCTAAATTAATTTGACAAAAAAGTGAATTTGTGCATTACTAAATCACTAAAAAAACCTTCTTAC
>NZ_JAUBTO010000185.1:0-13077 GCF_036702495.1 Microcoleus sp. C2D2
TGACAGGTTTCAACGGGGATTGACTGCAACACGGTGACTTGTTGGGAATTTATTGTCCCTTCAGCTTCAATTAACAGTTGTCCCTGGCTTGATAAAATTAGATATCCTCTTTGCGCCCCGGCACTTTCCATCCAAATTTTCATCAAGCTCGACATTAGTTTATCTAGCATTATTTCACCGGAAATCGCCTGAGAAGCTTTCATTACTGTGGTAATATCTAAGTTAGAACCAGAACCAGTTCTCGTCACTATTGCGGTAGCTTTACTGTTTTTATTTCTCGGTTTAATTGGTTTTAATAACTGAGGATATCGCGTTTCTAAATCTTTTACCTTGGCAGTTGCTCCCCATTGGATATAACAATAATACGCCTCAATTATGTAGAGTTGGGCAAAGTTTTCTTTACCCCATTCCCAGTAGAATTTTGCGGCTAGTTCGTTAGCCAGGCCTTCTTCATTAATGTATTTATTTTCTTTAGCTCCAGCAATGGCGCGATCGTACATTTCAATCGCTTCTGCTTTATTGCCCAAAACTCTATGTTGTTCAGCCTCAACTAAATGGCTTTTATGCAGATAATTCATGGGAGCATTTTGCGCCCACTGTTTCAGCCTCGTTTGATGAATTTGTACCTGATTGAGAATTTTTGCTTGCTCATTTTCTGGCTGTGTGGGGAAAAGTGCCAGGTGCGTCAGGGCTGCATAAAAATGAAAAATGGGAAGATGAATACATCCCGAAACTCCCATCAAATACGGCTTGACTTGAGCAATGTGGTCTATGGCAGCCGGATAATTGCCAAATAAGTAAGCAAGCAGCAATTTGTAAATGTATATAATAGCGATCGCACTAAAGTCATTGTCCTGATGATTCCTAAGCATCATCATCTTTTCATCGTAGGCAGTTCCGATCGAGCAATCCGACAGAATACGGGCTTCCCTCAAGTTCTTCACCGTCTGCTGCGTCATATCCAACAAAACCAGGGCAGAATATTGCTTCATCTGAGCCAAAGCAGCACTGTAACCTGCTATTTCTGGTTCCCAAGTGTCTAGTTCTACCCCACCGAAGAAATGGGCATAAAAATAAACATTTATGTTGGTGCCAGCGTTGAGAAAGTCACCAGTTTCCATACCAGCCGTATAGCCATCTTTCAACGTCGGTATAATTGCCCTCAGAGCTTTTTGGCGATGCTGAATAAAGCTGCCAAACAGAGCCAGAGTTACAGACTTAAATTCCCGTAAATTGAAGCGATCCAGTAAGTTTAGTGCCAATTGCCCAAAGGCATAGCCCGTTTCGACCTCTCCCAGAAAGGCACACAATACCAGTCCGTGAATCACATACCCTACCGTTGATATGCGTGCATTTCCAAAGGAGAGCGATAAACTCACCATCGTTGAGCTAAGGAGGGGCATTAAACCGGGCATTACCCGGAAAATTGCTAAATCTAACCTACCAGACAGTTGCATAGCTGCCTGAGTCTGTGGATTTGTCATTACAGGCAGGTCAATCAATTCCTCAATCTTTCTTCCCAGGAGTTGACTGGCAACGGTTTGTAGCGCCTTGCCAATCAAGGCTTCGTCAGGTTCGGTAGGGAGTTCAACCCCCAGTTGCAAGAGTGCATTTCTGCCCACGGCGATCGCCGCCAACATCTTGCCCTGGGCTGTTTGTGCAGATATCTGAATTTCGTAAATTTTAACTTTGTCTAAAATCGTGTGAGCTTCTTGCAACACCAGTTCTGCCATTTGTTCCATGCCTTCAAGGTCAGCATTCAAATAGGCAGCTTCAGCGGCAGCAACGTAGAGATTTAAGGTCAATTCATACTGACTTTGCCAGCAGTTAGCTGTTAGTAGATCGATTCCTGTTTGCAGATAGATCTTTGCCGCAGCGTAGGCGGTAGAATTTCTTGCCTTGCGTCCGGCTTCTAAGTTAAGTTGTGCTAAGGCTTCCCGCTCGCTTGGCTGGCTGATTAATTCTTGCCCTAAATTCAAATGCCCGACAATATTAAACAGTTTTTCCTCTTTTTCATTCTCAGAGTAAATTTTTTGAAGTAACTGTCCTATTTTGAGATGAGTGGCTTGTTTTTGGTTGTCGGGAATCAGGGAATAAGCGGCTTGCTGGACGCGATCGTGCAGGAAGCGATAATTTGGATTGGTAATAGACTCGCTATTGGATTGCTCATCTGTTGGAATCAAGCATTTATAGCCTTCTGTAATGGGTAAAATGAGTTCTTCTTGTAATGCTCTCCAAAGTGTTGATGCTGTTTGTTCTGGTAATTCTTCGCTGACTATTGCCAAGGTATCTAAATCAAACTGCGCCCCTATGCAGGCGGCAAGTTTGAGAACATCCTGAGTAGGGGCAGGCAACTTCTGCAATTGCACCGCCATAAACTCCACCACATCCGAGGCGTCGGCAAATGTAACTCGAGCAATATCGCACTGCCACCCCCCTTTACTTCCCCCTTTACTCAGGGGGGACACAGGGGGGTCAAAGATAATTTGACCATCTTCATACAACGCCTTGAGGAATTGAGTCGAGAAAAATGGATTACCTTTGGTTTTTTGATAAACCAATTCTGTCAAGGGTCCGGCCAAATATAAATCGCAAATCAGCGTATCTGCTACCAACTGATTCAAATCTCTTTGGCTCAAAGGTTGCAGGGTAATAGTATTCACCACTGCCCCAGACTTCACAATCTCATCCACCGCCAACATAAACGGATGAGTAGGGGACACCTCATTATCCCGATAAGCACCCAATACCAACAGATGCCCCTTATCCTGCATTAACAGTTGTAGCAATTTCAAAGATGCCGAATCCGCCCACTGCAAATCATCCAAAAAAATCACTAAGGGATGTGAGGCGGTAGTAAATACTTGCACAAACTTTTGCATCAGCAGATTGAAGCGATTTTGGGCGGCAGTCCCCGACAATTCTAGTGCAGGACTTTGAGGGCCAATGATGCGTTCTAACTCAGGAATCACCTCAATTAGCACTTGCCCGCTGTCGCCCACTGCTGTCAGAATATTGGTTCTCCATGTTTGTAATTGAGCATCACTTTCTGATAATAATTGCCCCATCAATTCCCGAAATGCTTGCACAAATGCACTGAAGGGAATATTGCGCCCAAATTGGTCGTATTTGCCTTTAATAAAATAGCCGCGCTGTCTGGCTATCGGCTTGTGGACTTCGTTCACTACTGTAGTTTTACCAATCCCTGAAAAGCCAGCCACCAGTATCATTTCGGCGCTACCTGTACTGACTCGCTCGAAAGCCACTAATAGATTATAAACTTCACTTTCCCGGCCGTATAACTTTTCGGGAATCAGGAAACTGCCTGTAATATCTCGCGTTCCCAAGTCAAATTCTTCTATGCTACCCGTTTCTTGTAATTGAACCAGACAACTCTCTAAATCGTGCTTTAGCCCCCCGGCATTTTGATAGCGGTTTTCGGCATTTTTCGCCATCAATTTACAGACTATTTTCGAGATAATTAGGGGAATTTCTGGCTTGATTTCGTGCGGAGAAATCGGCTGTCTGGCAATGTGGCAGTGAACCAACTCTAAAGCATCTTCTGTCTCAAAAGGCAGTTGTCCTGTCAGCAATTCGTAGAAGGTGACGCCGAGGGAGTAAAAGTCACTGCGGTAATCGAGAGCGCGGTTCATCCTGCCAGTTTGTTCCGGCGAGATGTAAGCGAGAGTTCCTTCCAGAACGCCGGGGTTTTTCAGGCTCGGCGTTTCTCGTGTTAGCTGAGTAGAAATGCCAAAGTCAATAATTTTTAATTGTTTTGTTTGGGGGTTGTAAACAATATTAGAAGGGTTAATATCTTTGTGGATGATGTTTGCCCTATGAATTTGCCCTAAAATTTCAGTTGTGGCGATCGCAATTTGTAAAAATTCTTCGAGAGTAAACGAGCGCTGCTGCATCCAAATTGTCAAGGATTCGCCGCCAAAGTCCTCGACAAACATCACCAGGCTGTTTTGGTATTTTTGCAAGTCATAAACCCGCACGACTCCCGGCTCTTTTAGCTCTTGGGTGATGCGGTATTCGGTGCGGTAGCGCACCAATTCTTGAGGTGTGGGGTAGCTCTCTTTGAGAAGTTTGAGGATAATCGGCTGGTTATCTGCTTCCCGAATCGCCCGGTAAACCAGAGAGTTGGTACTTTCATAGAGAAGTGTCTGGGCGGCAACGCCTGCAATAGAGAGCATATTGATTTTTCGGCAAAAAATTAACGCGCAGTCAAAACGTACCAGCTTTGTTTCCACAATAGCGCGTTAAAAAGGAAAAAATAAGCTTTATTAACAAATATTTAGTTTTTTGGCTAGCAGCCTGCAAATACTTTCTGGTTGCCCGCATTCCGCGAGCAAGCTTTGTATGCTGCCTCAGCAGTCGATCGCATTTTCTGGCCTTGATGTTGAGATATAGCAACCGCGCCCGATAGTGAGGGCGTTCTTAATCGCTGAAACCATTAGATATCTCCAAAAGCTCCTAAAACCTCTCCCCGCTCGGTTTATGGCTGCCTGCCCCATGCATGGCAGCCATAAACCAACGCTTAAATAAGGGTTGAAATATTTTTTGATAAAAAAAACATAATTTTATTGCCTAATTTTCACTATGTTTTTTCTATTTATAGCTACTTTTATTGATATTTAACTCTTGCACCGCTCCGCCATCTAATTAATCCACATACCAGCAGAATTACTGGCTCATAATTGTCAAATTTTCAGCGAAATCTTGCTGTTACTCGAAAAATATTCACCCACCTAACTATAGGTTCTACAAAAAAGCTTTTCTAACCATGTATTTATTTTTTTTATTCTGAGCATCTGTAATATTTTAACTTCGAGTTCTTTTGTGAGGAGTATCAATGAGGGGTTCCCCTACATAAGCTTTATCCCCTTGAAACTTTGGCTCTGGATTCCCTTCTTCGCCTCGGTAAATCAAAATTTTATGTTTGCCCTTGCTCCAGTTTCTATAACTACTACGTAAACCATTTATTAGTCACAAAGCATCACAATTATTTTATTTTTCAAGGCGATGTTTTTCCTGCTTACCTGAATAGTCTTTTTTCTCGACTTTATAGTCTGTAGGTTTTTCTATTTGCTGTTCATAGCTATCTACATCGAAACTCAAATTTACTTAATATTTCAATAACGCATTGCCATTCCGCATATTTTTTTTACCTGTTATAATCAAGAAGCAGGCAACCGTTATCAGAAAAACTTTATTTATTTGTGAGAGACTTAATTAGCTGCTGATTCGCTGAGTTCCTAAGCTGTCGCGCATTTAAATTGTATATTCAGGGCGGGCGGGACGCCCACCCCACAAGACTTTGATTTTTTTTTGACATACAATTTAAATGCCGCAACAGCTTATGAGACTCCTAACATTTGAAATGTGGGAAGATGGTATAAGTATACGCTTGGTCAGGAGAATCCGATCGGCAATCTTGAGTTTAGGTGGGCGACCACCTCCGCCTTTGATGATGCCAATTCAAGAATTATCTTGAACTTTTTTCTGCTGGTTATACAAAATTCAGCATGAGCAATTAGTCCTATGAGTTGATCCGAGTCTAGACGCAATAGCCTCGTGCTTTCTCAGGGAGGTTTTTCGATTTCCGAAGTTGACTCATGAAAGTTAAGGGAATATTCTATGATAATATTGAAGCGCTCGCAGTGTTAGTTTATTTGTGGGGGTTATCTAATGAAACTAGCCTTTTTTTCTAGACCGAGTGCTGCAATGCTAGCGCTCGCAGCCACTATTTTGAGTACAGCGGTAGTCCAAGGACAACCGATTGTTCCCGCACCCAATGACGCTGGCACTACTGTCACGCCTAGCGGCGATCGCCTGAATATTACAGGCGGTCAAACTTCTAGAGATGGAGCGAATCTTTTCCACAGTTTTCAAGAGTTTGGGCTTAGCGAAGGGCAGATTGCTAATTTTATTTCTACTCCCGCTATTCGCAACATCTTAGGACGGGTAGTAGGTGGGAATCCTTCTATTATTAATGGTTTAATTCAAGTAAGTGGCGGGAATCCTAACCTGTTTTTAATAAATCCTTCTGGTATTATCTTTGGTTCTAATGCTAGCTTAAATATTCCGGCGGCTTTTACGGCTACTACTGCTACTAACATCGGTTTTGATTCCGGTTTGTTCAATATTGCAGGAGCGAACGATTACAGTACGCTAATAGGAACTCCCAATACTTTTTATTTTAATCTCAGCCAACCGGGAAGTATCCTCAATGCAGGTAATTTAGCAGTTCTGCCTGGAGAAAGTATAAGTTTAATTGGTGGCACTGTCGTGAGTACGGGTTCCCTCAATGCTCCCCAAGGTAATATTATTGTCGCTGCTGTCCCGGGTGATAATGCAGTTCGGATTAGTCAAGAAGGGCATTTATTAAGTTTAGAAGTTGCGGTGGCTGACGGGGGATTCTTGGCACAGAATGGGCAATTATCTCTGCCTTTGTCTCTTCCGCAATTACTTGCGGGTGGAAGTAGGAACTCTGCTACTGATATCTCGGTTAACGGTGCCGGAGAAGTGGTTTTGACAACGGGTTTGAGTGTGGAAACGGGAGATGTGGCAATTGCTAGTTCTACTGTTAATAGTCAGAACGCTACACTCTCGGCAGCACGTAATCTCACTTTGGTAGAAAGCCAGCTACTTACTGAGAAGAATTTGTATCTGTTGGCAGGAGATACGGTGCGGGTGAGAGATGGAAATAACGCTTTCAGGGCGATCGCAGGCGGCAATCTTACTATACAAGGTAATCAAAATATTGATATTTTCGCGCTAAATTACCCTAAGCCTGCATTCCAATCCTCCGGGGATATCACATTATTGAGCAATGGCAATGTTTCCGGTGATGCTCACTTCGCTGCAGGTGGTAATTTTGCTATTCTCACATTGTCTGGCGATCGCAGCAGGTTTGTCAGTTTGTTCGACCCGATTATCAGCTCCGAGGGAGATGTGAGGTTTGGGGATTATACTGGAACCTCACTTAAGGTGGAAGCAAAAGGTGCGATCGCGGCGGGAGATATTAGTATCATTGCGGCAGATACTACTTTGTCAGGTTCTGCCGATCCAGATGCGGCGGTGCTTTCAGGTAGTCCAGCTTTAATTCTGCGATCGGGCGTTTCGACTCTGGCGAATCCTGCGAATCTGCCGCCGAATGTTACCGCAGGGGAGACATTTTTTGCTTCTGGGGGTGTTGCTTCGAGCAATAACATCGGAGTTGGAGCGATTTCGACAGCAGGCGGACCTGTGATTTTGGAGTCACCAGGGGACATTGGGCTCGATGCGATCGCCACGAATGGGGGCAATATTACTCTCAAAGCTGGTAGGGACATCGCCGTTACAGGCACTCTTCAGTCTACTGGCGGCAGTATTGACCTCACTGCTGGCAATTTGCTCGCAGTCAGCGGCATTTTTAGAGATAGCAGCGGTGTAGATGCGAGCATTTCCAGCGCTAATAATGGCACCGGTGGCGGGGCGATTACTATTCGCCACGGGGGGAGCACGACTACACCCTTTATTGTCGGCGATGCGAGAACGAATGGGACGACGGGAGCGATCGCATCAGGTTCCGAGACAATTTCGCCGCAGTTCGCCGTGCCGGTGCCGCCTAGCACTTACACTCAGGGCAATATTACTATCATTACTTCCGCGCCAGCACCAACACCAGCACCAACACCAGCACCAACACCAGCACCAACACCAGCACCAACACCAGCACCAACACCAGCACCAACGCCATCTCCAACGCCGGAACCAACACCATCTCCAGCACCAACACCAACACCAACGCCAGCACCAACACCAGCACCAACACCAGCACCAACACCAGCACCAACACCATCTCCAACACCATCTCCAACACCATCTCCAACACCATCTCCAACACCATCTCCAACACCATCTCCAACACCACTACCAACACCAGCACCAACACCAGCACCAACACCAGCACCAACACCATCTCCAACACCAGCACCGGATAGCTCAATTACCAATGCGATCGCTCAATCTGACAACCTGAATATCATTAATAGAATTGAATCTATTTTTAACTACAGATCCGATTGGGTAAGCGAAGTTGTCCAAACGGCATCGCCTCTAAACACAGTTAGCCCCAGCGATATCACAGGACTAATCGATAGAGGCGATATCTCTCAAGCCACTTTGTTTATCGATAGTTTATACACTGAACAAGTGGGGTCATACATTAACCAGGAAACCCCGCGTGATTTGCAATCTATTACGGCCATACAGGAAAGAATTACAGCGATCTCCAGCCAAACTGGTAAAAAACCAGCCATTATTTACGCCTTCGCCCGTCCTGAACAATTAGACCTGATCTTCGTCCCCCCTAGAGGCATTCCAATTCACAAAAGCATCCCCGCAGCTAAGCGTGAAACCCTGATGGAAGTCGTCGCCAAATTGAGGTCTGAACTCCTTAATCCCATAAAAATCAAGACTCAGACATATTTGCCCCCATCCCAACAACTTTACCAGTGGATAATTGCGCCCTTGGAAGCTGATTTGAAAGCTCAGGGCATCGATACGCTACTTTTTACTATGGATGCGGGGTTGCGAACGATCCCCTTAGCCGTCCTCCATGACGGTTCCCAATTTCTAGTAGAAAAATACAGCATCGCACTCATTCCCAGCGTCAACTTGACCGATACTAACTATGAAAGCGTTAAAAATGCTGAAGTTTTAGCAATGGGAGCCTCGCAATTTACCAATAACGAACCCTTGCTAGCAGTGCCTGCAGAACTTAACGCTATTGCCTCCGAATGGAAAGGCAAATCTTTCCTCAATCAAACCTTTACTCTCAATAATCTGAAGTCGCAACGCCGCGCCCAAGCCTATCGAATTATTCACCTCGCCACTCACGGAGAGTTTAAGTCAGGAGGACCGAGCAATTCTTACATTCAGTTATCAGACACCAGGCTAACACTCGATCGCGTGCGCGAACTAGGGTGGAATCAGCCGCCTAAAGTTGAGCTATTAGTGTTGAGCGCTTGTAAAACTGCTGTGGGTGATGAGGGCGTGGAATTAGGCTTTGCGGGGCTAGCTGTACAAGCGGGGGTGAAGTCAGTTGTGGCGAGTCTTTGGTACGTCAACGATGAAGGTACTTTAGGGTTAATGGCTGAATTTTACCATCACTTGAAGGTCGCGCCGATTAAAGCTGAAGCCTTGCGACAGGCTCAAATTGCTATGATTAAAGGTCAAGTTCGCATTGAAAATGGCCGTTTAATTTTGGCAAACTTAAATAAGGAGTTAGAATTGCCACCAGAATTAGCTAAACTAGGTAATAAAAACCTCTCCCATCCTTATTTTTGGTCGGCATTTACAATGATTGGGAGTCCTTGGTAATGTCATTGTTCGCTGTGTTCCGCAATCGCAAATATTTTAGGCGTGACTCGCAATTAGATGCTAGTGAGTGGATAAGTCCTAATTGAGTGAGACATATAATACTTAAAAAGTAAAGAGGTTACAAATGATACAAGAAAACCTGGTTTCAACTCTAGTTTTTATTGACTCAAATATTGAAGATTACCAGAGTTTAATTAGCGGCATTTCCCCAAATGCTGAAGTAATTATCCTAGATGAAACGCTCGATGGCATTGAGCAAATCACCGAAAGGCTAGCAACTCAACAAAATATAGAAGCAATCCACATCATCTCTCACGGCAGTCCAGGTGCTGTACAACTCGGTGCAAATACACTCAACAGCAGCAACATAGAAAGCTTCGGCCCTCAACTCAAACAGTGGCGCAAAGCATTAATTCCCGGTGCCGATATTCTCCTGTACGGGTGTAATGTCGCCGCCGATGTACCGGTGACCACTGACATCGACTACATCCCCCACATCAACCAGGAGTTAAAACCCCTGTCTCATTGCTTAAGTCGGTTAAAGCCGACTCAAGACAATCTTGACAATTCACTTATTCGGTTCTCTCAAGATGACTTTCGCTATCAGACGGGGGTTAAAGCCACCGGCCGGTCTGGTGTTAAGCCGACAAAACCTAACCAATTGCTCGAACGCCTGAGTGAATTAACGGGTGCCGACATCGCCGCCTCCGCCAACCTTACAGGCAATGCCGCACTGGGTGGAGACTGGGAACTGGAAGTACAAACAAGCCCGATCGAAACACCAATACCATTTAACCCCAACACCCTCAAAACTTACAAGGGCGTACTAGGCTTTGCCCCCAAAGTTGACTTCCCAACTGGCATTTACCCCAACTCCGTCAGCATCGGCGACATCGACGGCGACGACCTCCTTGACATAGCAACGGCGAACTACAACAGCAGCAACAACGTCTCCATCCTGCTCAACACCACCGCCACCGGCGCCACCACCCCCACTTTCGCCGATCAAGTTATCTTCCCAACTGGCGGTAAGCCCAGCTTTGTCAGCATCAGCGACATGAACGGCGACGAGCTCGGAGACTTAGTGGTGGCGAACATCAACAGCGACGATGTCTCCATCCTGCTCAACACCACCGTCGCCGGATCCCCCCCCACTTTCGACACCCAAGCCCCCTTCCCTACTGGCGATGGGCCCAACTGGGTCAGCATCGGCGACATCGACGGGGACACGAAACCTGACATAGCAACGGCGAACATCAACAGCAACGATGTCTCCATCCTGCTCAACACTACCACCGCCCCCGGAGCCCCCCCCACTTTTGCCCCCAAAGCAGACTGGCCTACTGGCAGTATCCCCAGGGCCGTCAGCATCGGCGACTTCAACGGCGACGACAAACCTGACATAGCAACGGCGAACATCAACGGCAACGATGTCTCCATCCTGCTCAACAACACCACCGCCCCCGGAGCCCCCCTCACTTTCGCCGATCCAGTTTCCTTCTCTACTGGCACTAATCCCACCTCCATCAGCATCGGCGACTTCAACGGCGACGACAAACCTGACTTAGTAACAACGAACTCTGGCAGCGGCAACCTCTCCATCCTACTCAACACCACCACCGACCCTACCACCCTCAGTTTCGCCCCCCAAGACTTCGGTACTGGCGCTGGGCCCCGCTCCGTCAGCATTGGCGACTTCAACGCGGACACGAAACCTGACTTAGCTTTGGTGAACTTCATCGACAACACTGCCTCCATCCTGCTCAACACCACCCCCACCGGAACCGACACCCTCACTTTCGCCAACCAAGTTGACTTCCCTACTGCCGAGGGGCCCATCTCCCTCAACATCGGCGACTTCAACGGCGATGACCTCCCTGACTTAGCTGTGGCGAACTACAACAGCGACAACGCCTCCATCCTGCTTTACACTACCCCCAAAGTTACTGCTGTCACCGCCACCGCTGACGGCAGCTACGGTGTCGGTTCTACTATCAATATCACCGTCACCTTCGATGCCGGTGTCAACGTAGATACCACAGGTGGCACGCCCCAACTGCAACTAGAAACAGGCACAACTGACCGTTTTGCCACCTATACCAGCGGTAGCGACGGTACTGTACTCACCTTCAACTATGTAGTGCAACCAGGAGACACCTCTGCCGACTTAGAATATTTCGCTACCAACGCCCTCACCCTCAACGGCGGCACAATTAAAGAAACTGCTGATACAGCCTTCGATGCGTTCTTAACCCTCCCCACCTTAGCCACAGCCAACTCCCTCGGCGGTAGCAAAGCCATAGTTATTGAAACTGTTGCACCCACCATCACCAGCGTCACCTCTCCCACCGCTAACGGCCGTTACGGCACAACCGGCAACATCAACGTTACCGTCAACTTTAGCGAACCCGTTACTTTAGCAGGCGGTAATATGAGTGTCCTCTTAGACACGGGCGGCACTGTTACTATTGCACCTGTCACGGGCACATCTGCTGTCGGCACTTATACTCCAGCAACCGGACAAAATAGCCTCGATCTTAATTCAAATAGTATAACTTTAGCGCCTGGTGCAACCTTAAAAGATACTGCTGGAAATAATGCAATCTTAACTATTCCTGCGGGGCAATCTTTAGCGGATAGCAAAGCCATAGTTGTAGACACAGTTGCCCCCACAGTTGACTTAACATCAACGGACCCAGCAACCACAAACGCACCATTTTTAGTCACAGCAACATTCAGCGACAGCGTCACAGGATTTATTCCCGGCGACGTTAATCTTACTAACAGTACGATTGGCAATTTCACGGGTAGCGGCACAACTTATACTTTTACCGTTACACCTAATGCTAGTGGCCCTGTAACCGTTGATGTCCCAGCAGCTACAGCAACTGATATTGCAGGTAATAATAATACCGCCGCCCCTAAACTGACTCGTACTGCTGATTTTACAGCCCCCACAGTTGACTTAAAATCAACGGATCCAACAACCACAAACGCACCATTTTTAGTCACAGCAACATTCAGCGAAAGCGTCACAGGATTTATTCCCGGCGACGTTAATTTTACTAA
Source organism: Microcoleus sp. C2D2 (assembly GCF_036702495.1). Lineage (NCBI taxonomy): Bacteria > Bacillati > Cyanobacteriota > Cyanophyceae > Oscillatoriales > Microcoleaceae > Microcoleus > Microcoleus sp. C2D2. The sequence goes on from NZ_JAUBTO010000185.1 coordinate 12,439, forward strand.
CAGTACGATTAGCAATTTCACGGGTAGCGGCAGCAATTATACTTTTACCGTTACACCTAATTCTGAAGGCCCGGTCACCGTTGATGTCCCAGCAGCTACAGCAACTGATATTGCTGGTAATAATAATACCGCAGCAACTAGGTTAACTCGCACCTATGATGCTACAGCGCCAACAGTTGCCTTAACATCCGCCTCAGCAACCACAGTCAACGCACCATTTAGCGTCACAGCAACATTCATTGAAAATGTCACCGGCTTTGATAATACTGATATCACCGTCGCCAATGCGAAGGTCGGTAACTTTGTCACACTTGATGCCAAAACTTACACCTTTGATGTCACTCCCACCGCTGATGGTAATGTCACCGTTGATGTACTTGCGGCAACAGCTACGGATACTGCGGGTAATAACAATACGGCCGCCACTGGGTTAACTCGTACCGCTGATTTTACCGCACCAACAGTTACCTTAACATCCGCACCAGCAACAACCGTCAACGCACCATTTAGCGTCACAGCAACATTCAGCGAAGATGTCACCGGCTTTGATAATACTGATATTACCGTCGCCAATGCGAAGGTCGGTAACTTTGTCACACTTGATGCCAAAACTTACACCTTTGATGTCACTCCCACCGC
>NZ_JAUBTO010000186.1:0-6333 GCF_036702495.1 Microcoleus sp. C2D2
ATGACTAATGACTAATGACTAATGACTAATGACTAATGACTAATGACTAATGACTAATGACTAATGACTAATGACTATAGTATCTTACTACAGACAGATGCAGCGCTCCCTCTTGGGATTAATCAAAGTAGCCGATACCTATGCCTAAATAGACATGACCTTGATGCTGCTAATTGGTTAAGATTTATAAACATCGGGGACATCGGCACAGGTGCAAACTCATCAGAATTCTCAGGCAAGAACAAGCTAGACGAGGCAATCACACAACATAATCTTTAGCAATTTCTTGCCCTGACGCTCAAAAGCAAGTGGATAATGAACATCGAACTATTAAAAGAAAAAGTAGAACAGCTCAAAAAACGTCCCAATTCGAGCAAAGGAACGATCGACCAAATCGAAAAATGGTTGCTGGGTTCCCACGTTTTGCAGAGATTGCGGATTAACCCTTACTACGTAGCAGGGGATACAGTCAAGAATATTAAAAGAATTACTTCGGAATTTCTGCACGGAGTCAAATCCGGTGCCTTCGACTTGCACTGGGATATTCACTGCCCGCACTGCAACATGATTACAGACGAATTCAAGGATTTGGCAGACACATCAGAAATGTCCTTTTGCCCGATGTGCGAGCGCGACTTTAAAATTGATTTGCTCGATCGCGTCGAAGTTACTTTTTCCCTGAACAAAGAAATCGAAGACCCGCAACTGCGGCCCGTCTGCGCTCCCCCTCCCGTACTCCAAAACAAACTGCAACTGGTAACGCCTTTATACTGCACCGAATCCGAGACTGTCACCTTAGAACAAGGTAGATACCGCTACTGCTGTCCCCTGACTTTAGCTAAAGGGATTTTAAAGGTTGAAGGCCCAGAAACAGAAGAGATACAAGAAATTAAACTCAAGCAGTTAGCCGGCAGCGATTTTGACAAAAAAGAGCTGACCGTGCGTCCGGGAAAAGTTAAGATAGAATTAACTAATACCGATCACAATTTGTCCGGGCTGATTTTGCATACAGAGCAATTGCCCCAGGAATTGCAATTAGAACAACTGCCCCTGCGGCTGTCAGGAATCCAATTGATTCATCACCCGGATTATAAGCGTTTGTTCGGCGAGCAAGTAATATCGGAAAGAGAGCGAGTCAAGATTCGGGCGATTACTATTATGTTTACCGATATTACCGGCTCTACCAGAATGTACGAAACGCTGGGAGATACCAAAGCTTACAATATTGTGCGCGACCATTTTGAAATTTTCTTTGAGTCGATCGAGAAATATGGCGGTAAAATCATTAAAACCATCGGCGATGCCGTCATGGCTTCCTTTATCAGCAACGAACAAGCAATTATGGCGGCAGTGGGTGCTGTGACCAGTTTCATATCATTTCCGGTTACACCGGAATGATGTTGACGGTTGACTGTTGACGGTTGACTGTTGACGCCGTGAACAGTCAACCGTCAACAGTCAACTCGAATTTACTATTCCGATGCTAACGGATTTGATATCAGAGAGTACAATTTAACTCGCCCCCAATCAGAGTGGATTCAAGTCAGAATAGGCCTTCACCGAGGTACGGGTTTGCTCGTAAATCTTAATAATTAGATCGACTATTTTGGTTCTCAAGAAAGTGAGGTATGCCAGATGCCCTATGCCCTATGCCCTATGCACGTCGGGTACCTAATGTTACTGAGAAAGGCTATATTTTGGTTCCACAGTCAACAAAGCCGCCCGCATCCAAAATCTTTCTAAAAGTGACGAAGTTTCGTTTTCCGAAGATGTTTACAGCGACCAAGGATTTTTAACAGCATTACAAGCTGCGGGAGTGTCCGAAATTCACAAACGTGTTGAAGATTTAAAGGGGATACAAGGCGCCCAAATCGCTTATACTGCTAGAATTAATACGGAATCTGTAATCGCACTTTCTGGTACACTGGTCGCCCAAAGAAACTAATTAAGCAAATATACCTAGTGATTGCCACCCTATTGTTGCGATCGCCACAACAGCAGATAGAGTTCTTCGATCGCGCTCAGATAATGGCTCCAGCAGTTTAGCTCATCCTTAAGGCAGTTGCCCAAGGCCGACAACTTAAGTAGGGTCTGATGAAAATAGTCCGAATTACTAAGCCTTACGCTTTCCAGATAAGCATGCTGCTAAATAACTGAAGTCCAGGACTTCGCACGATGAGTTCTAATCAATTATCTCAAGACAATACACCAGAATCGATCGCCTCCCGCTCGATCGAGATCGAACAATTACCTGAAACCGAGGCCGAGTTTCCCATTGTCGGAATTGCGGCCTCTGCCGGAGGCTTGGAAGCATTCACCGACTTACTCAGCCATTTGCCGGCCGATACGGGTATGGCGTTTGTGCTGATTCAGCATTTAGACCCGGATCACAAAAGTTTCCTCGCCGAGATTCTCTCCAGAACGACCCCAATGCCTGTTAATCAGGTACGAGACGGCGTAGCTGTAGAGCCGAATCAAGTCTACGTCATTCCGCCCAACACCAAGATGGTGGTATCTAAAGGCGTGCTGCAACTATCACCCCGCGAGAAGCTTTATGGCAAATATCTGCCGGCAGATGCGTTTTTGACATCCTTGGCGGTCGATCGCGGATACAAAGCGATCGCGGTAGTATTATCCGGGGCAGACGGAGACGGTTCGCTGGGGCTGATGGCAATCAAAGCAGCCGGAGGCATGACTTATGCTCAATGTGAAGAGACGGCAAAATTCGATAGTATGCCGAATACCGCTGTTGCGACAGGCAATGTCGATTTTGTTATGCCACCGCAAAAAATTGCCGAGGAACTCGCAAACTATAGTCGCAGTCAGTTTTTCAATCGCAGGCTTCCCCTGACAAAAGCTGAGGAATCGCCCGGAAAGGGAGATGCCCTGGCAACTATTTTTGCGCTGCTGAAATCGACCACAGGCGTTGACTTCAGCCAGTACAAACCGGCTACCGTGAACCGACGCATCCAGCGACGGATGGTATTGTACAAGGTAGAACTCTTGGATGATTACGCCCAACACCTTCAACACAATTCGGCTGAAGTCCAAGCTTTGTATGAAGAAATTTTGATCCACGTCACCAGTTTTTTCCGTGACAGCGAAGCCTTTCAAAAGTTAAAAGAGCTGGTTTTCCCCGCGATTACCCAAAATAAATCAGCAAATGCTCCGATTCGGATTTGGGTGGCGGGATGTTCGACTGGTGAAGAAGTTTATTCGATCGCCATTTGCTTGTTAGAGTTTTTGGGCGATCGAGTTATCCCGCCGCCGATCCAGATTTTTGCCACGGACATTTGCGAGGCGACAATCTCCAAAGCTCGGTCAGGCGTCTACTTAGAAAACCAGATGATAGACGTTTCACCAGAGCGACGTTCTCGCTTCTTTATTCTCCAAGAAGGAGGTAGTTATAGAATCTGCAAGGCCATCCGCGAACTGTGTATATTTGCCCGACAAGACTTAAGTAGTGACCCGCCTTTTGCCAATCTCGATTTAGTTACCTGTCGCAATGTGCTGATTTACTTGGGAGAGTCATTGCAAAAGAAAGTGCTGCCGATTTTTCATTACAGCCTTAATCCAACAGGCTTTCTCATGTTAGGTACTTCTGAGAGTACCGGCAGATTTTCATCCTTGTTTGATTCAGTGCATAACAAGTCTAAAATTTATGCAAAAAAGTTGACTGGAAAACCTCCCAGTTTATTCTTTACGCCGAGCTCCTATCCCGCCGTTAAAAAAGGTGAAGGGCAAAAAGTGAATGAAAGGTTGAGCAAGAGGTGTGACTTAGAGCGAGAAACTGACCAACTGATTTTGAATCACTATGGCCCAGCCGGTGTGGTTGTGGATGAGCAGATGAAAATCCTGCAAGTGCGGGGAGACATCTATCCTTACTTGAGAATCGCACCCGGAACGCCGGACTTAAATTTGCTGACAATGGCAAGGGCAGAATTGCTTGTTGAGCTTCGCACCGCGATTTATCAGGCACAAATGCAGAACCAGAGCGTTAGGAAAGAAGGGGTATCTATAGAAGCAGGCGCGCGATCGACTATCGTCAATATTGAGGTGAGACCGTTCCAGGCACACACCGTCGAAGCACGCTATTTATTGGTGGTATTTGAAGAGGTTTTACCCACGGCGGGCAACTTCTGCAGCCTCAATTCTCAAATCTGCACGAAATGTGATTTAGAGCCTGAAAATACGCGGTTGAGGGAGGAACTTGCCACCGCTAACCAAGCAAGAATAGTGGCTCAATCACACCTGGAATCGTTGATTCACGAGCAGAAAAATCTCAACGAAAACCTCAAAATTGCCAACGAAGAAATCCTATCGAGCAACGAGGAATTGCAAAGCACCAACGAGGAGCTAGAAACTGCCAAAGAAGAGATTCAAGCCGCTAACGAGGAACTCAGCACCACTAACGAGGAACTTCGCAGCCGATATTTTGAACAAAGCCAGCTCAATAACGATCTGACAAATTTGCTGGCTAGTATCCAGATCCCAGTCTTAATGCTGGCACAGGATTTAAAGATTCGACGCTTTACGCCAACGGCGAAGAAAATTTTTAATCTGATTCCCACAGATATTGGACGACCCTTTAGCGACATCCGATCGGCTCTTGAGGTTTCTGATTTGGAACAAATGATATTGGAGGTGATGGAGACTCTCAACTCGAAAGAACAAGCAGTTCAAACTTTATCGGGATATTGGTATAACCTCCGCATTCATCCTTACCGCACAACGGAAAACGTGATTGACGGTGTGGTAATACTTTTGCTCGATATTGATGCTCTTAAACGCAGTGCTAGAACCTTGGAGTCAGCCCGAAATTATGCTGAGGCGATCGTAGAAGCTGTGCCAACGCCTTTAGTTGCGCTAAATGTGGATTGGCAAGTGAAAAAAGCAAATCGAGCGTTCTATGAAACGTTTCAGGTTTTATCCTCCTATGAAACGTTTCAGGTTTCATCCTCAAAAATAGCGAATATTTCGCTGTTTGAGCTAGAGAACGGGCAGTGGAATATCCCCACATTGCGACGGCTTTTGGAAGATGTTCGGGTTAGTGATGTTCAGCTTATAAACTTTGAGTTGGAGCACTCGTTTGAGCAGCTAGGGCAGAAAACTATGCTGCTGAATGCTTGTAAAGTTGAACGAGAAAACCAGGTTCCAATGATTCTGTTGTCGATCGAGGATATCACCGATCGCAAGCGGTTGGAGACAGAGCGATCGCAGCTTTTGCAGCAGGAACAGTTAGCCCGCCAACAAGCAGAAAAAGCTAACCGAGTTAAAGATGAATTTCTGGCGAATCTCTCGCACGAATTGCGCAATCCCCTGACTCCGATTCTGGCGTGGTCACAAATCCTGCGATCGGGGAAACTGAAGGAAGCAGAAACTCATCGTGCTCTAGAGGTAATCGAACGCAGCGCCAGGGCGCAATCTCAGTTAATCGAAGATCTTCTCGATATTTCCCGGATTACCAACGGCAAGCTTCAACTGACTACCCGTTGGATCGATCTGCAGGTAGTGGTGCAAGCTGCGCTGGAGGGGGTTCAATTATCAGCCCAAGCAAAAAACATTCAAATTGTTTCGCATTTGAATTGTGCAACTGTCTTAGGCGATCAGGATCGCTTGCAGCAAGTTTTGTGGAATATCCTGTCTAATGCGATTAAGTTTACTCCGGCGGGGGGACGAGTGGAAGTCGTGATGCAGGAGCTCGAGAATCATGCTGAAGTTCGAGTCACCGACACCGGAAAAGGGATTGCGCCTGAGTTGTTACCGTATATTTTCGATCGTTTCCGCCAAGGAGATTCCAGCAGCACTAAGAAGGATCAAGGGCTGGGATTGGGCTTGTCGATAGTGTACCATCTTGTCGAACTGCACGGGGGAACGGTGCAAGCCGAAAGTCCCGGTGAGGAACAAGGAACTACAATAACTCTGAGATTGCCCTTGAGCCCCTCGCCCCAAGAGTAAGCTGTGTTGCATCTAGATTGCCTATGGTATTAGAGAGGGAGAGGGGGTGAAGGGGAGAGGGGGAGAGGATTTGACGATTTTTGATCGGGACTCGAAATATACAATTTAAATGCACAACAGCTTAGCCACCGACGATTGATATCAATTCCGGTTACACCGGAATGATGGGGAGTCGGGAGTCGGGAGTCGGGAGTCGGGGAATGTGGGATTATTGACCTTGACTTTATCATTCCGATGCAACCGGAAACGATATGATTGAAAGCCAACAGTTTTGGCTGCGCCTTCGGGGACGATCGGGAGTCGGGAGTCGGGAGTCGGGAGTCGGGAGTCGGGGAATGTGGAATTACTCACATCTTGCACCATTCTCAAGAACAG
>NZ_JAUBTO010000186.1:6433-12966 GCF_036702495.1 Microcoleus sp. C2D2
GCAAGATGCCTGTGAAGCGAAGAGTGAATTTTATTGTGGAACAGGCCGGAAAGCCTGTTCCTAAAAAGCTTATTGAGCGGGGAATGTGGAATTACTCACATCTTGCACCATTCTCAAGAACAGGCAAGATGCCTGTGAAGCGAAGAGTGAATTTTATTGTGGAACAGGCCGGAAAGCCTGTTCCTAAAAAGCTTATTGAGAATGGTGCAACATCTCAGATTATTGACCTTGACTCGATCGTGCCCGTCCAACCGGAAACGATATGACTGCTTGTGCGATCGATCGAGAACAAGAAAGGGCGATCGAAGCTGGTTTTTAAACTCATATTGCTCAGTTGTTCAACCCCATTCAACTAAAATTAATTATCAAAAAAAATTGGTTTTCAACCCTATCTTTCTAGGACGGCTTTTTGTGAAAAAAGTATAAACCATTGAGCTATCCTAATAAATATATGTAACAAATGTAGTTAAACAAGTAATTCCATTGTACATTAAGAATAGCTGGAAAAAGGAGAGTCATACTTGTTAACCAACCATGTGTACAAGTTGCGCCCAAATCAAACGCAAGACTTAAAAATGTCCAATTGGGTAGATATGTTGCGGAGTCACTACAACTGGTGTCTGAATGACAGAATCACTCAATACAGCCAACAGTTCATACAAGGAAACTATTGCGAAATTAGGACAAAAAGTGAAGCTTGCCCGTTAACCAGTTGCGTTAGTAGAAACGGTGCAACTGGATCGCCGTGGAAGATCGGAAAAATAGATAAAGACGGCCAAATCAAAAACCCTCGACGCAACCCAGGTGATATTCAAGTCACCGCATTACCAGAGTTAAAAGCGGCTAGACCTTGGTTTGCTGGAATAGACTCAACGGTTTTACAGCAAAATGTTAAACGGTTAGACACTGCTTACAAAAACTTTTTTGAAGGTCGGCGTTTTCCCAACTTCAAGAACCGCAGCAACTTTACATCTTTCACTTTTGTGATGGGGGTGAAAATACAAGGTAACAAAATTTATTTACCTAAGTTGGGCTGGATGCGTTTTCATAACTCACGTGTGATTCCCATCGGTTTTACCATTAAAGCCTGTACCGTGAGAAAACGGCAAAATGGCTGGTACGTATCCATTCGTATTGAGGACAAATCTGTTCCCCATTACATTACAAAACCTCTCAAAGATGTCGTCAAAGTAGTTGGATGCGACATGGGAATTACTAAATTAGTCCATCTGTCAGATGGATCTCAAATCGAAAATCCCAAGTTCTCAACTACTAAGAAATCTAAACGCACCCTCAGAATCAGGCAGAGACGAGTCAGTCGAAAAGCTAAAGGTAGCAAGAACCGCAAAAAAGCAGCTCAGAAAGTGGGGCTTTTCCACCAAAAGATTAGCGATAAACGCCAAGCTTACCACTGGAAAGTTGCTAATAAAATAGTGTCTAGCAAAATTGACGGCATCGCTTTAGAAGATTTAAATATATCGGTAATGATGCGCCGATGTAGAGCAAAAGTTGACAAAACAACTGGGAGATTCCTTAAGAACGGACAATCTAGAAAGAAAGGGTTGAATCGCTCTATATCTGATGCGGGTTGGGGTGAATTGATTCTAAAAATTAACTACTTAGCTGCAAAGCAAGGAAAAATTGTAATCAAAGTCAACCCTAAACATTCCAGCCAAGAATGCAGGAATTGCGGCAATATCGATAGGTATAATCGAGATAGCGAAAAGTTCATCTGTACTGAATGTGGGTATCACGAACACGCCGACATTGGCGCTGCAAAAACGATTAGAGATAGAGCTTTGGAATTGGTACGCGGGGACTCCGTGAAACCTGGTGTTTTACACCTAAACGCCCAAAAGATATCACCACGATCAAAGAGCTTTCGTGGTGAGTTTGGGAACCCTAGTAATAGGGATATTAAGGCAGAAATGTCTTAAGAATCCTCGTGCCTTCAGGCGCCCGGAGTGTCAAAATACTGTACTTAATCCCTAAGGCAGTTGCGTAAGACGGGCAAATCAAGCTGCTATAGAGGGTAAATAGTCCGTATTAGTTACTCGCCAGTTGCCGAGATTAGCTAGCTGCTAATCTGCATTACTTAAGAAAGTGGGTGTTTATGAACTTATCTCAAGAAAATACATTACCGCCGATCGACCAGGGCGCGATCGACCTAGATCCGGAAGCCAAAACCGATGCCCCGTTTCCAGTCGTCGGAATTGCGGCTTCTGCCGGAGGCTTGGAAGCATTCATTGAGTTGCTGAACAACTTACCCGCAGATACCGGCATGGCATTTGTGCTGATCCAGCACTTAGCGCCCGAGCGCAAAAGCTTGCTGAGCGAAATTCTCAGCAGAAACACGGAAATGCCCGTGAATGAGGCGCAAGACGGCATGGCTCTAGAGCCCAACCATGTCTACGTCATTACGCCGAATACCAAGCTGCTGCTATTAGAAGGGCTGCTGAGACTGCTACCGCGCGAGAAGATTAATGGCAAATATATGCCCGCAGATGCGTTTTTCGACTCCTTAGCAGTCGAGCGGGGTAACAAAGCCATCGGCGTAGTTTTATCGGGAGCCGATGGAGACGGCGCTTTGGGGCTGATGACAATCAAAGCAGCCGGAGGCGTGACTTATGCTCAATGCGAAGGAACAGCAAAATTCGAGGGTATGCCGACTAGCGCCGTGGCTACAGGTGATGTAGACTTCGTTCTGCCGCCTGAGGGAATTGCGCGGGAACTGGCAAATCTCAGCCACCATTCCTTTCTGGCCGGGCCGCTCCCCGTCACAATTGTGCAAGCAGCGCCAGAACCGGGATCCGCCTTGGCAACTATTTTTGGGCTGCTGAAATCGACCGCAGGCGTTGACTTCAGCCAGTACAAAGCGGCCACCCTGAACCGGCGAATGCAGCGGCGGATGGTGCTGTACAAGATGGAACGATTGGAAGATTACGCTCAATATCTCCTCGACAATCCGGCGGAGGTCAAAGCTTTGTATGAAGAAATTCTGATCCACGTCACGAGTTTTTTCCGTGACTTAGAAGCTTTTGAACGCTTAAAAGAGTACGTTTTCCCTAGGATTACCCACAATAAATCCGCAGAAGTTCCGATTCGGATTTGGGTCGCAGGATGTTCGACTGGGGAAGAAGTTTACTCGATCGCCATTTGCTTGTTAGAGTTTTTGGGCGATCGAGTTATCCCGCCGCAGATTCAGATTTTTGCCACGGATATCAGCGAGGCGGCGATCGGCAAAGCGAGGTCTGGTTTCTACTTGGAAAACCAGATGTTAGGCGTTTCCGAAGAACGGCGCCGCCGCTTCTTTGTCTCCGTAGAAGGAAGCGGATATCGCATCTGCAAAGTAGTCCGCGAACTGTGCGTATTCGCCAGACAAAACTTAGGCATCGACCCGCCTTTTTCTAATCTCGATTTGGTTACCTGCCGCAATGTGATGATTTACTTGGAAGAACGTTTGCAAAAGCGAGTTCTGTCAATTTTTCATTACAGTCTCAACCGAACTGGCTTCCTGATGCTCGGCAGTTCCGAAAGTACGGGCAAATCTGCGGAATTATTTTCTTTAGTGGATCCGCCCTCTAAAATTTATGCCAAAAAGTTAACTGCGACTCCTCCCCGGCTTCCCTTTGCGCCAAGTTTCTTTCCCCTAACCCGACCAGAGAATCCGCAGCCCATGAATGCAAATTTTTCTAATAACTTTGACTTGCAGCGCGAAACAGACCAATTGATTTTAAAGCGCTATAATCCTGTGGGTGCGGTGGTCAACGAGCAGATGGAGATTGTGCAACTCCGGGGAGACACCAATCGGTACTTGAGACTCACACCTGGAACGCCGACTTTAAACTTGTTCGCAATGGCGGTACCAGGATTGTCTGTTGACCTTCGCACCGCAATTTATCAAGCGCAAACTCAGAAGGTGACGGTGAAAAAAGAACGGCTGAGGGTGCAAGAGGGCGAGCACACGCATCTCGTCAATTTTGAGGTGATTCCGTTCCAGCCGGCTAGCGCGGAAACACGCTACTTTTTGGTGTTGTTTGAAGAAAGTTTACCCCCAGCCATAGACCTGGAAATCGACAATTTCGATCGGTTAGAACCAAGCGATTTAGAGCGGGAAATAGTGCGGCTGAGGCAGGAACTTGCTATTACCAGACAAGAGAAAAATATAGCTCAAGCACACCTGCAAGCGGTGGTAGACGAGCAAGAAAATCTCACGCAAGACCTCAGAGTTGCCAACGAAGAAATTATATCGAGCAACGAGGAGCTACAAAGCATCAACGAGGAACTAGAAACAGCTAAGGAAGAAATTCAAGCTACTAACGAAGAACTGATTACCACTGTAGAGGAACTTCGCACTCGAAATCTCGATTTGCAGCAGGTTAATAACGACGTGACTAATTTGCTGGCTAGTATCAATATTCCAATTTTAATGTTGGAAAACGATTTGCGGATTCGCAGCTTTACGCCAATGGCAGAGCGGCTGTTCAATCTGATTTCTAGCGATGTCGGGCGTCCCTTGAGCGACATCCGAGTCAATCTGGAGATTCCCAACTTGGAAGAGATGATTTTGGAGGTGCTCGAGACTCTCAACACCAAAGAACAAGAAGTGCAAACTCAATCGGGATATTGGTACGCCCTCCGCATTCGCCCTTACCGCACAGCGGAAAACCAGATTGAGGGTGTGGTAATGGTTTTGATCGATATTGACGCTCTCAAACGCAGTGCTGCCAGCATAGAAACAGCCCGCAACTATGCGGAAACAATTGTGGAAAGCGTGCCAACGCCTTTAATGGTGCTGGATGCTGATTTGCAAGTGAACACCGCCAATCGAGCGTTATACGAAACGTTTCAAGTTTCATCTTCAGAAACCGCTCAAGATTCCTGGTTTGAATTGGCTAGCGGGCCGTGGAGTTCCCCGGAACTGCGAGAGCTTTTGGAAGATATTCTGGTTAATAATGTTGAGATTAACAACTTTGAGATCGAGCAGGCTTTTGGGCGGCTGGGGCGGAAAACTTTGCTGCTAAATGCTTGTAAGGTTGAACCAGAAGACAGGGTTTCTATGATTCTGTTGTCGATCGAGGATATCACCGATCGCAAGCAGTTGGAGACAGAGCGATCGCAGTTATTGGAACAGGAACAGTCAGCCCGCCAACAAGCAGAAAAAGCTAACCGAGCTAAAGATGAATTTCTGGCGAATCTCTCCCACGAATTGCGCAATCCCCTGACTCCGATTCTGGCTTGGTCACAAATGCTGCGGTCCGGGAAACTGAAGGAAGCAGAAACTTATCGCGCTTTAGAGGTAATCGAGCGCAGCGCGAGGGCGCAAGCTCAGTTAATCGAAGATCTTCTCGATATTTCTCGGATTACCAACGGCAAGCTTAAACTGACTACCCGTTGGATCGATCTGCGGTTAGTGGTGCAAGCTGCGCTGGAGGGGGTTCAATTATCAGCTCAAGCAAAAAACATTCAAATTGTTTCGGATTTGATTTCTATAAAGGTCTTAGGCGATATCGATCGCTTGCAGCAAGTTTTATGGAATATCCTGTCTAATGCGATTAAGTTTACTCCGGCGGGGGGACGAGTGGAAATCGTGATGCAGGATGTCGAGGATTATGCTGAAATTCGAGTCGCCGACACCGGAAAAGGGATTGCGCCTGAGTTGTTACCGTATATTTTCGATCGCTTCCGCCAAGGAGATTCCAGCACGACTAAGGCGAATCAAGGGCTGGGATTGGGCTTGTCGATAGTGTACCATCTTGTTCAACTGCACGGGGGAACGGTGGAAGCGGATAGTCCGGGTCAGGGACAAGGAACTACAATAACTTTGAGATTGCCGCTGAAAGCCTCGCCTCAAGAGTTGACACCGCCAAGCCCAGCAGAGCCGGCTGCATTGCCAGAGTCCGCCACAGACGCGAGTACAGAGGCGCTCAATTGTCGCATCCCCTCTTTGGATGGTTTGCAAATTTTAGTTGTAGATGATGAGGCTGATACCGGGGAACTCTTAAAATTTGTGCTCGAAAAGTACGGCGCTGAGGTTTTGACAGTAGAATCTGCAAGAGCAGCGATGGCAGCTTTGACGGAAAATCCCGGCAGATATGACGTGCTGATCTCGGATATCGGAATGCCTGAGGAAAACGGGTATTTCTTAATTCGGCAAGTGCGAGCTCTTGCTGCGGAAGCAGGAGGAAAAATCCCAGCCGCCGCGCTGACTGCGTATGCGAGCGATCAAGAACAAGAAAAGGCGATCGAAGCTGGTTTTCAAACTCATATTGCTAAGCCGATCAAGCCGGTTCAACTAGGATTAATTATTGCCAATCTAGTAGGGAGATTTTGATTTTCATTTCTTTTGATTTTCTTTTTTTTTGAAATAATAATCGGAGGTTGAAACCGCTTTTTGTCACGCGCAGCAGAGTCCCGCGCCAAACTTAGGCAATGCCATTTCCCTGTTGGCTGTTAACTGTTGACTGTTGACTGTTGACTGTTGACTAATGACTAATGACTAATGACTAATGACTAATGACTAATGACTAATG
>NZ_JAUBTO010000187.1:0-12780 GCF_036702495.1 Microcoleus sp. C2D2
ATTGGGTCAACAGGTAAAAGATGAGTAATTTTACTCATTGACAATAGTGCTTTTAGCTTAACTTGTGAGTAATGATCGCAGATTTATCCCAGTCAATTTCTGACCTTGACATATTCTGTCACCCCTAATTGAGAATGCCAAATCTAGGAGTTTGGTTGTAGAAACAACAAAACCCGCTTGGTGGGCGGGTTTTAGGTATGGACACAACTGGACTCGAACCAGTGACCCCTACGATGTCAACGTAGTGCTCTAACCAACTGAGCTATGCGTCCTCACGAATTCCTAATGTAGCACAACATTCGATCGCCTGTCAAGCATAAATATGAGATTTTTTAAGCCGGCACTCTTGACATCGCCCCTAATGCCCAATCCCCCGCCAAATCTTCACAGTTCGATCGCCCGCACCGCTAGCCAAACTCCCCCCATCAGCACTAAACGCCAGCGACAAAACCTCTCCCCCGTGGCCCGTCAGAATTTCCAGCAAACCCCCCGTACCCGCATCCCACAAATAAATCGTGCCATCCCGACTCCCCGTCGCCAAAACCCGACCATCGGGACTGAACGCCACACACAAAACATCCCCAGAATTGTCCCTCATACTCCGCAACAGCGTCCCTCGCCCCTGTGCATCCACCCGCCACAGCTTCGCCGTACCGTCCCGACTGCCGCTGGCCAAAATCAATCCCTCTCCTACTCCCCCCCTTACCAAGGGGGGGCTGGGGGGGGGCTGACCGGCAGGGGACACAGAGGAAGTCAATCCCTCTCCTACTCCCCCCCTTACCAAGGGGGGGCTGGGGGGGGTCGGGCCGGCAGGGGACACAGAGGAAGTCAATCCCTCTCCTACTCCCCCCCTTACCAAGGGGGGGCTGGGGGGGGTCGAAGCAAAAACGATCGCCCGCACCCAATCCCCGTGCTCGGCCAGAGTACAAATCGATCGACCATTTTGCCAATCCCACAACTGCACAGTCTTGTCCCGACTGCCACTGGCCAAAAACTCCCCGCCAGCACTAAAAGCCACCGCCTCCACCCCGCCAGCGTGACCGGTCAAAGCCGACATCGGCCTTCCCTTATTCAAATTCCACAACTGCACAGTTTTGTCCCGACAGCCGCTAGCCAAAACCTGACCATCCCGACTAAACGCCACAGCAGCAACCCTGTCAGAATGACCAGCCAAAGCGTACCACCACTTACCCTTATTCAAATCCCAAATATGAATCATTTTGTCCCGGCCGCCACTAGCCAAAGTCGCGCCATCAGGACTAAACGCCACACAAGTCACCCAGTCAGAATGACCCGTAAGAGTGTACCACCGCTTACCCGCATCCAACTTCCACATCTCAATCGTCTTGTCCTCACTGCCGCTAGCTAAAGTCGCGCCATCAGGACTGAAAGCTACCGAGGTGACAGCATTAGAATGCCCTACCAGAGTATGAACACACCTCCAAGTAGGCGCGCGTGCGGGTACAACCCGCTGCATCTGCGGCACAGGTATAATTGTGCCTGCAACCGTTGGCGGCACTGCATTCTGCACCACAGGCGTCCTCTGCGGCACGGGAATTGCCCTCGGCGCCGGAGTCGGAACCTGCGCCGCCGCAGTCGGCGGCTGCAAATCTTTCAATACCTCAGCTACAGATTTGTAGCGGCGACTGAGACTTGGTTCGATCATTTTGTCGAGAATGCGACTTAATTTCGGATCGATTGGAACTTTCAAAAAGTCTCGCCAAACCCAAGCATCTTGATTGATATCGAACAAATCAAAAGGAGATATTTGAGTCAGCAAATAAATGCAAGTTACTCCCAAACTATACAAATCACTGGCATAAACCGCTTGACCTCTAATTTGTTCCGGCGCGACGAATTCGGGAGAACCGATGACTGTACCGGTTTCTCTCAAACCCTCCACAAGTTTGGCAGCGCCAAAATCAACTAAAACTAATTCCCCGGTTAATGTTGGGTAAGTATAAACGATCGGAGTTTGAGAAATGCGACGCCGGATAATATTGGGCGGTTTAATATCTCGGTGAATTACACTGCGATCGTGCACGAACTGCAATACTGGCAATAAATCCTTCAGCAGACTGAGAATCTGACTTTCGCTAAAAGGCCCAGTCCGCGCCAACTCTTCCTGTAAATTCTGACCTTCTATAAATTCCTGTACCAAATACTGATAGCGTTCCTGTTGAAAGTGCGCCAGCAGTTCGGGAATTTGCGGGTGTTTCCCCAACTCGTCCAGCCGCACCGCTTCTCGGTTGAATAATTCTGCTGCTTTCTCGCTGCTGCTGGTACCTTGGGATAGCGGGAAAAACTGTTTAATTGCACAGCGCGGTTTTGAGGGTTTGTCTTGGTCTATTGCTAAAAAAGTGCGGCCGAAACCGCCGCGCCCGAGGGGTTTGATGGCGCGGTAACGCTCTCTCAGCAACAGTTTGGAGCCGCAATTCAGGCAGAATTGGGTACGATCGGCATTTTGCGGGTTTTGACAGGCGGGGTTTAGACAGTAACTCATAACTGAAGCGAGAAGGAATCAGCAGCATATGTCTATGATACTGAGGCAAAAGACCGATCGACTCTCGCGTTAGAATTATAGTCCTGGACGCACGGGCGACCAGAAACCGGGCTTTTGAACCAAAATATTTGCTTCAAACTTTCAATCTCGGTTCAAAAACCCGGTTTCTTTGTTCGGGTGCCTAAGTCCTAAATTAGAAATTAAAGGACTGAAGTCCTTACTACAAACTGGTTAGTAGTGATGACTTTAATCTTCATAATTTAAGAAGTCGCCTTAACTTTCAGAGCATACTCTTTAAACCTTTCCAAGTCAGCCATAAGAGTCGATTCAACTACTCGCGCTAGAAATGAATTGTCCATCAATTTTGCCAGCCAGCCGGGAACTCCATAAGCTACCGTCAGTTTGACAATGCTGCTGTTTTTGCGATCGTAAAATCTGATCGCACCCCGATTTGGCAAACCGTCTACCGATTCCCACTGAATTATCTGATTGGGCACTACTTTGAGAATCCGAGAAAGCCAGCTAAATTCTAACCCGCCAGTTGCGAGTTTCCAGCGCGACAATTCCGGGTTGTCTTCGAGAATGCGAACTGATTCGATCCACTTCATCCAGCGCGGCATTTGCTCTAAGTCTGACCAGAGTTGCCACGCTAATTCGATGGGAATTGCTACTTCTATTTGGACGCTGTGTTCTAACCAATCAGTCATGCGATTTTAGATTTTAGATTTTAGATTTTAGATTTCTGGTTCCCAGGCTCTGCCTGGTAACGCATTTCACTCTTGCTCTGCCTCGCGTTTTCTGTCTAAATACTGGAGGCGGAGCCTCCTGATAGGCATTCCCAGGCTCTGCCTGGGAACGAGAGAAAACGATAGAAGACTAATGACTAATGGCTGTAAGCTGCGAGAATTGCCTTAGCCGCTTGATGGCCTGAAAGTGTCGCTCCTTCCATACTATCAATGTAGTCTTGCTGAGTGTAACTTCCTGCTAGAAAGAAATTGGCGATCGGAGTTTTTTGAGCAGGGCGGAAAACATCCATTCCCGGTGCTTCGCGATACAAAGATTGAGCGAGCTTAACTACACTGTACCAAGTCATGTTTAATTCCCGCGCTGACGGGAATAAATCCTGAACTTGCTTAAGTACGTGTTGGGCAATCGCCTCATTGCTTTGTTTAATAAACGGATCTCCCGGTGTCAGCACCAACTGCAGCAGCGAACCTTGTCCTTCTTGATAATAATCCTTGGGACTTGTCAGTGCCAAATCTGCAAAACAAGAAAAATCTGCATCTGCTGAATATAGCAAATTATCGATTCCTACAGCGTGGCTTAACTGTTTGCGCTTGGCTTCGTCTTCCAGTTCCGTTACCCAACCGTCGAACCGCAATTGTACTGTAGCAACTGGCACCGCATCTAACTTATAAATGTTGTCAAATTCCGACCATTTGCGCCAAGCTGGGGGCAATATTTTCTGAATTCCTGGCACGTCGCAGGCGAAAACGTAAGCGTCTGCGGTAATCTTTTCTTCTGTTTCGCCGTTAGCTACTACCAAGCCTGTGACGCGGGTTTCTTCGCTTTCTTCAAACTGAATTTCTCGGACTCGGCGCCGCGTGTAAATTTTTGCTCCTTTCTTTTCCAAATATTCCACAATTGGTTTGTGCAAATATTCGTTGGGAGAACCAGCTAGCATCCGCATGACAGAGGCTTCGGTTTTTGATGCAAAGAATTGGAATATTGTCAACATACACCGGGCAGAAATATTTTCAGTGTCGATAAAACCCAGTGCGTAGGCAATCGGATTCCACATTCTTTTGAGCGAGTTTTGGTTGCCACCTTGGTTGCGGAACCAGTCAGCAAAGCTAACTTTATCCAAATCGCGGATAGTTTTCATTGCCCCCTCAAAGTCTATCAAACCTCGGACGATCGGGCTAGTTCCCAGGGCGATCGCATTTTGAATTTTGTCTTGTACAGATAGCTGAGATGTCGTGAAAAACGCCTTCAAACCGTGCAAAGGAGCACCCACGGGAAAGCGAAAATCTAAAGAACCGGTTTCGCCGCCTCGATTAATAAAAGTGTGGACGTGTTCTTTGAGGAGCAAATCGTCAAAAGCTCCCACTTTTTTCATCAGGGCAAATAAGTTATAATAGCAGCCGAAGAAGACGTGCAAACCCATTTCAACGTGATTGCCGTCGGGATCTACCCAACTGCCGACTTTGCCGCCGACAAAGGGGCGGGATTCAAAAATTTCTACTTCGTGGCCGGCATCCACTAAATCGACTGCTGTGGTCATTCCAGCCAGTCCCGCACCTGCGATCGCAACCCGCATTTTACCTATCCTTTACAGTATTTTTACCAATTGTAACAAAATTTATAATTTCCGAAACATTCAAAGTTCATAAATGCCGATCGACACTTGTATAGCCCTCTGAATTCTTGCTAGGACATCAGCACTAATGTGACCGTAAGGGCCTTGTTCTAGGAATGTCTGCCGCAAAGCAGAAACGTTTTCACATACAGCTAGAGAATCAGCTTGCAATCCTCCCTCACCCGCAGGAATCAAGACACGAGTAGGATTTTCTACTCCTGCAAGGTTACTTGTGAAAGGAACAACAATTACAGAATCGGTCAACTCATTGCGGATATCGGGAGAAACCACAACTACAGGTCTTTTTTTGGTATCTCCTAACTGACGCAAAGCTCTTGAAAGGTAAATCTCACCTTGGCGGGGATAAGTATTCGGTGTTGAGTTAGAGTCCATCACTAATCCATGCTTCTTCTATCTGTTCCTCTACAAAATTAAACCACTCTTTTTCATCCTCAATATCTTCTTGGCTGCGGTTTTGATAAAACTTCCGCAACTTATCTTCTATTTGCTTAGCGTACCAGAGACGGAGAGCTTGTTCGATCGCCTCCGTCCAATTATCAGTAAGTTGGTCTATTTTATCAGCGAATTCAGCATCAAGGGCGACTAACACTTCTCGCTTTTGAGTAGAATTTGACATAATCATTCTCCTGAATAATTTGAAAACTACGGTGCGCTGCGGCGCACCTTACAAATTACTTTTACCTCTTCCTTCTCACAACAGTCAACAGTCATTAGTCATTAGTCATTAGTCATTAGTCATCAGTCATCAGTCATCAGTCAACAGTCAACAGTCAACAGTCAACTAACTTTAAAACATCGGCATCAACTGAAGCGGCCCAATTCCCAACTCTTTAGCAGACACCCAGCGCACCTCAAACAAAGCGACCATATCCTTAAACTGAGGCTGACCGCGAGAAGCACCCATCAAGCCTTTAGCAATCACCAAACCGCACCAACCGTTGGTAAATTTACAGCGACGCTCCCACTTTTGGCGAGCTTCCTGATGCACCGGATCGTTTTCATTAAACTCCCCAAACAAATACAGATCCCCATTTTTAGTTTGCAAAATACCCAAGTCGTATTGCTCATCCTCAAAAGGATTTTCGCCCGGATTAAAACCTATTGCCTTCACCCCTCCAGCTTCTTTCAAATCCTGAATCATAGTTTTCGCCTTCGGATGAGAAGTTTGGATCATCACCACCGGCAAACCATCTCCGGCGGTATTAATATCAACTTCTGCCGCTTGGTGAAACTGGACACTTGTGCGCAGGAATTCTACGGTTTCCCAAGGTACGGCACCGAGACTCAAAAATGAATTTTGCGGCACCAAATCGTCCCGCAGCAGTGGCATTTCAAATTCATCATCATCATCATCGTCATCATCATCGTCATCACCGAGCATCTGTAATAATTCGTCGGACACCTCGGGCATTGTCGAAACTTTAACGGATACCTGTTGAATTTCTCCGTCAGACTGCGGAACTGGGATGCGGTAGCGACTGTTGAGATTGGGAAACGTCTCTGCTCCCAATTTCCGGCGGCTGTTGCGGAAAAAGCGGTGAAATGCTTCGAGAGCAACTAACATCGTTAAGGCTTCTTCTTCGTAAAGAATCGATCGCAATCCTTCTAAAGGATGCAGGTTGCCAAAATTTGGTTCAATTTCCGATGGAGGCAAATCGGCTAAATCAATTTCTTCGTCGTCGTCCTCATCAATATCGGCGGCACTTTCAAAAGTCAGAAACAAACAGTCTTGCCCTAAAAAAGCCTGTTCTAAATCTTCAAAAGATTCATCGTTGACGACTCGTTCTCGAAACCGCTTCAAGGATTCTAGAGAGCGGTACAGTAAAACTCCGTAATCCATTCTGCCTTGCCCCAATACGGACACGTAGAGGCTGGCGACATCCCACTGATTGATTTCAATAGATATAATTTGGTGTTCGCTCAAAGTCCGCCACGGAGCATCATGCCAAATGTGAGCAGCTTTTTCGATTAAAACTTCAGCATACTGAGGGGGCAACTCAGGAGGTCTGTTGATCGCCACCTCTTCCATGCCGCGAAATATTTCGTCAATTAGGGGCAATTCCGGCACGTAGTCAATGGAAATGCCTAAATCTTGAAGTACGCCCCGCAGATAAAATTGAATCTCTCGGTTTTTGACTACTATTTTTTGGGGGCGGACTGCGGGGGCCGGACTTTGGGGATGTTCCATTGCCCGTAGCAGGGCCCGGACGATCGCCTCGGGGCCGGCATCTGGGCCTACCATGTCCATAGCCCTTACGACGCCTTCAGAGCCGTCCACCCAGAGAATGCACTCGCCACCGGCTTCTGGATCGTCGTCGTCCTCTAGCATCATGTGCGAGTCAGCATTAGATAAGGGTCGGCGGTCGCCCTCCCACACGCTGGGAATTTGAGGTAAGTTTTGTAACCGACGAAGAGTAGAGCGATTCAGCGCTGCCATAGAGTAAGCCCGTTGGGTGAAGCATTGTTGCGGTGCCGGTAGCCGGTCAACCGCTGCTTCTCAATCATAAACCCTATAGGGGGAGAGGACATCAAGCTGGGGAACGAGGCCCTACGGGAATTAAAAATTAGAAGGTAAAAATTCTGCCTTCAGCATCTAACCCAAGGCCGGATGGCGAATGCCTGTACAATGGAGGCATAAGATTAAACTCTTAGCATTAGACAATCTCAGGAGTTCGGCCAATTATGACTCAAGCCACTTCACAAAAGCGGGGAATTCAAATGACGGACTCTGCTGTCCGTCAAGTTTTAGCTCTGAGAGAAAAACAAGGTAAAGACCTCTGCTTGCGGGTAGGGGTGCGCCAGGGTGGCTGCTCTGGTATGTCTTACGTGATGGATTTCGCAGACCCCAGCACTGTGAAATCCGACGATGAAGTGTTCGACTACGACGGTTTTCAGGTAGTTTGCGATCGCAAGAGCATTCTTTATCTCTACGGTTTAGTTCTCGACTTCAGCGATGCTATGATCGGGGGCGGCTTTCAGTTTACTAACCCCAACGCAACTCAAACTTGCGGCTGTGGCAGTTCCTTTTCTACATAAATCGCAAAATAGGGCATTGGGGATTGGTAATTGCTAATTGCTGAGAATGCCTCGGACTGCGTTGCTGCGTCCGGCACCCAATGCTCTTTCCCATCTAAAATCTCAAATCCCAAATCTAAAATCGAATGACCCCTGAAGAATTGTTTAAAGACGGTTTCGATCGCTACCAAGCTGGCGAAGCCCCGGCTAATCTGATCCCCGTGTTTAAAGAAGTGTGCGAAAAAGCTCCCAAAAATGGCAATGCCTGGGCTAGCCTCGCGTGGCTCTACCTTTTAGAAAATAAACCCGCATCGGCTCAAAAGGCAGCAAAAACCGCCGTTAAATTGAACCCTCACGACCCCCAAGCTCGCATCAACCTAGCAGTAGCAATCCTCGATCTCAAAGAAAAAGGAGTGCGCCCCCACGTAGAAGTGGCTCAGCAACTGCTGATGGCTTCCGAAGAGTTGCTCGAGGAAGTTAAAAAAAATTTTGAAGAAGGATTAAGCAGAAAACCGGACTGGAAGAGTCTCGCCCGGGTTAAACAGTGGCTTCTGGAGCCGTAACTGCGCAAACAATTCGATCGCGGGGCGGGGAGCAACGAAATAGGCTTTGCGGTTTATTACGAGATCGTAATAAATCAATAAATAACTTTATGGAAAACTCAGGAAGTCAGTGCTAGTATTTGAAAACTTAGACGATTGACAAACCCGCTTAGCGGTTTTCAGATTTTACTACGATAACTATCTAGGAGTTCTAAAAACATGAGCACAGAGAGCCACGTTAACATCAAACCCGCAACCCGCAACCACAAAGGTTTCTTTATTCAGCCAGCTTCTTATAAGTTGATGAGCATCGATAAATCCGGCTGGGCCTTGATTTGCATGGACAAAGCAGTTTGTCACTATGTAGATCCGGATGATTTGCAGTTGCCGAATAAATCGGGAATGTCTGAAGGTTAATTCTGAAGTTTTGAGAGACTTTAAGATGCTTTATTTGAGTAGCTGCCCTCCATGGAGGGCAGCATCTTTTTTTTGTGATAAAAAAGTCCGGCAACGCGCAGTGAATCGGGATTTAACGGATAGGAGGAATTAAGGAAGAATTACCAATTCCCGATTACCGATTACCGATTACCAATTAGCAATTCCCCATTGCCTAATTGTTAGATTTTAAGGCAAAAAGCATCTCAAGCTGAGCAGTTGTCGGTTCTGTAGAAGCTGTGGCTACGCTAATTCCTCGGAGAGAATTGAGCAATTCAGCGACGGGCGGCGAAACTAAATTTGGCTGTACTGCGAGCAAATATTGGTTAGCCCAAGACATGGTTTTTTCCATATCTATGTAAAAGTAACCTTGGTTGACTGGCGGCAAAGAAGTGGCGATCGCCTGAAAACTCGGACTGCTGCTTAACGGCTGGGGCGGTGTCGAAGTAATCACATCGACTAAAGGACCACCGAAAGCTACAAAGACAGAATTTTCATTCAGCCAACCGTGCCCGAATAAAGTGCCTTGCTGGGGTATTTGCCACTCGGTAACTTCTTTGCCTTGAACTTGTCTGGGGGCGACGCTGACTGTAGGATTGCTTTTGGCGATCGCATCGAGTTTTTTCAGAGTTGCTTCTGCAGCAGGGCGATCGCTGGTTTCAAAAATCATCGCCGCCCCCATCCCCAACTGAGACAAAATACCTCGATCCGAACCGATCGCCCCGATCGCAAATTCCCCGTTCATCCAACCAAAAACATCACGGTCCGCATCCAAATCCAACCGTTTAAAACTACTCCTCACCTGCTGAACTCCCCTGTCAACGTCCGGGCTATCTTTTGCCTGGGCCCTCGCTTGCGACCAAATTCGATCTAGTCCCTTGCCGCCGACTAAAGCAATAGTTTCGCCGGGAAATCTGGGTAACAATTTCGATGCGACTTGTGGATTTTGCTGCACGAATTTAGGGTCTAACTGAGCAATAGTTTTTACCCTCAATCCCGCACTGTCCGCCCCAATTCCCGCGACCATTGACTTGACTTGTTTGAACTGGGAAAACACTGTCCAAGGCAACTGGATATCTGCGGGCAAATTAGCTTTCAATTGCTCAATTGCAGCAGGATAGTCAGCAATATAAACAGTTGCGATCGGATTATTGACACCAGCACTATCTGCAAAAAACTTAGTTGTGCTCTGCTGCGTAGCGAGGGAGGGTTCTCCTTTAAAAGTATCGATCGCCAATTCCAGAGGCTTTCTCAAAGGAGCCATCACTAATTGGTCGTTCAGCAAAGCCACACTGTAGCGCTTGCCGGTTGGCTCTGCAATCTCAGAAATTTTAACTCCTTTATACTCGGTTTCTTGAGTAATTGCACCAGGCTGAGATTTTAATTTATTCGAAAAATTCCAAGCGCTAATTTTATTTTTGACGCTGACTACAACCAGCAGCTTAAGAGGCTCGGTTTTCGCAGCAGCATCAGGGGGCAGCAAAGCGACCATCACCCCCCCCACCCAAGGCTTTAAGTCCCTGTCAAAATCGATTTGAGTGCCTGCCAAGCTTTGTTCTTGAAAGGTCTTCAAACCCATGCCGACCAACTTTTGAGCCCCTGGCGTGCCAAATCGCTGCAACTCGGCCAGCGCTTGGGGATTGGGGGAGATGAATGCGGCCATCATTGCTTCGTCGGGTACAACTTTGGCGCTGTCTTGAGGGTTGGATACTTGTTGGCTCAAACCCTGGAAGTAAAAGTAGACCGCAGCGCTACCTGCTGCGACGATGGAGGCAGCAATTAGAAGCTTTGATTTTTTTGCAGGCATGGTTTGTGTTCCTCGCGTCCTTTATCAGTTTAATGAAAATACACTTGGCTTGTGGGGAGGCGATCGAGGCTGCTCTTTATTTTTGTATAATTCAAAACAAGTTTGGACGATCGTCTAAACTGCTAGAACTGTGCATTATTGGTAAAAGATGAAAGTAGCGATCGCGGGAGCAACGGGATTTGTAGGTAGCCGGCTGGTGGAGAAGCTGCAAGCTGCGGGACATCAAGTGGTGGTTTTGAGCAGGGATGCGGCGAGGGCCCTGCGAGTTTTTCCGGCTTCAGCTTATCCGAATTTGGAAGTTGTTGCCTATACTCCTGCAGAGTCTGGTGATTGGCAAAAGTCGATCGCGGGCTGCGACGGTGTTGTAAATTTAGCCGGGGTTCCCATTGCGGAGGAAAGGTGGACCCCGGCGCGCCAGCAAGCAATTCTGGACAGTCGCAAACTGACGACGGCAAAATTGGTCGAGGCGATCGTCAATGCTAATCCTAGACCATCGGTGTTTGTTAGCGCATCGGCGATCGGCTATTACGGAACTAGCGAAACCGCTGAGTTTGACGAAACTAGCCCTGCGGGAAACGATTTTTTAGCAGCAGTTTGCAAAGACTGGGAAGCAGCAGCCCAACCTGCCAAAAATGCGGGAACGCGGCTAGCAATTTTGCGGCTGGGGATAGTTTTGGGAATGGGAGGCGCGTTGGGAAAAATGCTGCCAGCTTTTAAACTATTTGCAGGCGGGCCGCTGGGCACTGGGAAACAGTGGTTTTCTTGGGTTCATCGCGAGGATGTGGTTGATTTAATTCTGTATGCTTTGCAAAATTCGCAAGTTCAAGGCGTTTTGAATGCGACAGCACCGAATCCGGTGCGGATGAATGAATTGTGTGAAACTTTAGGGGAAGTTTTAAAGCGACCTTCTTGGTTGCCGGTGCCAAGTTTTGCTTTAGAATTGCTGTTGGGAGACGGGGCAAAAGTTGTTTTGGAAGGGCAGAAAGTGTTGCCGAAACAAACTTTAGCTAGCGGTTTTCAATATCAATATCCGACACTGAAATTAGCACTCGAAGAGATTTTATCGGGAAGTTAGGAACCTACGGAATAGAACCCGCCGAATAGAATTCGGATGCTCCACAAACAAAGTCCGCCTGCGCGGACTAAAACAAAATTCCTCGTTACCAGGCTCTGCCTGGTAACGCAGTTCCAGAGGCTCTGCCTCGCTTTTGCCGAAAGCAGATGAACAATCAAGAAATAGCAACCGCATTTAAAGTTCCCGCAGAACTCCCATTTCTTCAAGCTATCTGCTGGCAAGTTGCTGATGTCAAAAAATTGAGTTTCAAGGAAATGCTATGCCGCTACGAATCCGGCTGGCATTATTGGGGAGTGTTGGGAACACCTAGCTCCGAGGAACTGGCTTTTATTCAAGCAATTAGCCAACAGCATCAATCTTGGTTAATAGCGGAACTGGGAAGCAGTGGATCGCCAAAAACTCCCGAAAATTGGGTAAGTTCTCAAGCAATGTTTAAACGCGAAATTCATCAAAAGATATTAACTGTACTCAGCCACTTGAATGTCGAATTTCTACAGGAATGTCGGGCGTATTTTGGGGGCGGAACGCTGGTAAGTATGGAACACGGAGAATATCGGTTGAGCCAGGATATTGACTTTATGTGTCCGATGGATGATGGCTACCGTCTCCTGCGCCGAAAAGTTGCCCAAGGAGGCTATGATGCGATTTTTGCTAATCGCGATTCCCTTGGGGATAGCTTGGCTTCACGCATTGTTCTCCCGAACGATATTCAAGCGAACCAGTATGGGATAAGATTTCCTGTTATTGTTGACGGGACTACTATTAAGTTCGAGATGGTTTGTGAAGGGCGAATTGAGTTGGGCGAACCCAATTATCCAAATTGGTCGCCTGTTCCTTGTTTGAATCAAATTGATAGTATAGCAGAAAAGTTGTTGGCAAATGCCGATCGACAGCCGGGCGCTCGGGTAAATTCTAGAGATTTAATCGACTTGGCTGTGCAAAGGTTAGGAATGAGAATTAAATAACTTCCACAAGTTTGTGGGATGGGCGTCCCGCCCGTCCAAAAAAGACGGGCGGGACGCC
>NZ_JAUBTO010000188.1:0-12503 GCF_036702495.1 Microcoleus sp. C2D2
CTTGAGCCTCACGCGCATTCCTCCCGTCACTCAACGGGGTACCGTTAGAGTGCGGGACTCCTGCTGTTTTAGTTGAAGATTTTAGATTTTCTAGATTAGAGATTGGAGATTGGAGATTCAATCCCAAATCCCAAATCCCCAATCTAAAATCTAAAATCTAAAATCTAAAATCATCTTGGCGGACGACGGTTGCGCAGAAACTCAGGAATATCCAATCCCAAATCCTGCGGTTTCGTTTTCGGATCGGGCGTCTGTTGAGCAGGAGTCACCGGCACAGTTGCAGCCCGCCAAGGAGCATTAACATTTTGCGTCCGCCCCGGAGCCGGAGGCGACGCAACTTCTCCCGAAAAACCAGTAGCGATCACAGTAATCTTAATTTCCCCCTGAAGCCGCTCGTCAATCACCGCTCCAAAAATAATATTGGCATTCGGATCGACAACCTCGTAAATCGTCTCAGCCGCCGCATTCACCTCGTGCAGCGTCATGTCAGTACCGCCAGTGATGTTAAACACCACACCTCTAGCGCCCTCAATAGACGAAGCTTCCAGCAGAGGCGAAGAAATAGCCTGCATCGCAGCCTCCCTAGCCCGCGACTTGCCAGAACCCACGCCTATGCCCATCAAAGCCGATCCCGCATCCGCCATTACTGCCCGCACGTCAGCAAAGTCAACATTCACTAAACCGGGAATAGTAATAATGTCAGAAATACCCTGAACCCCTTGGCGCAGGATATCGTCAGCAACTCGAAAAGCCTCTTGCACCGGCATTTGTTCCGAAATCACAGACAGCAGCTTGTCGTTAGGAATCACGATCAGCGTATCCACCCGGGTTTGCAAAGCCGCGATCCCTTCCTCAGCCTGGCTGGTGCGCCGCCGTCCCTCAAATGTAAAAGGCCGCGTCACTATGCCCACAGTCAAAGCGCCCATTTCCTTAGCCACCTCAGCCACGATCGGAGCCGCGCCCGTGCCCGTACCGCCGCCCATGCCGGCTGTGATAAACACCAAATCCGCGTGATTCAAAGCATTAGCAACCTCGTCGCGAGATTCCTCCGCAGCCTTTTGACCGATCGCCGGATTGCCCCCCGCGCCCAAACCGCGCGTCAACTTCTGTCCGACTTGCAAGCGTTTCGGAGCATTTGAGAGAACCAGAGCTTGGGAATCTGTATTCACGCACCAAAACTCGACACCAGAAACCTCGCTAGCAATCATCCGGTTAACGGCGTTGCCCCCACCGCCGCCGACGCCAATTACTTTGATTTTGGCGGCACTGCTGGGCATTATGTCTTTGGGATTGACCATAGGATCGATATCAATACTATCTACATTTACATAACCAGACTTGCGTCTAAAGGGATTGGCGGAATCTGCAGCCACCGGAAAATTTTTTACTTCTTCCGAAGTGGGACTGTTTTGCTCAGACCCCTGTCTATTATTAAGCTTCATGAGAGTCGGGGATAGTAGATTACAGCTTGTTAACTAAACGCCAATTCACAATCAACTATAGGCTAAGTTGCGCGAAAAACTAACACTGGTCGAGTCTCAATGTTAGCAATCTCAGATTTTGTCGGCCGAGCTCGCCCATACCTGGCTTGACCCCGCCCAAAAACGGATATAATCCCCCGACTCCTGTCGTGGAGAGATCCCAATTTTAGACTATTGTTCAAGCTCCCAGATTCATCTATGGAGTAAATCTCAAATCGTCGAGTCGTTCGACGCCTCGCGATCGCGCCGCCGTCTCACCCAACGTCTCACGCCCCCGTCTCACATCTAAATATCGACTGACCCCATCAAGGCGCTTGTGCATAAGGCACTTGTACTTGACACTCACCGCACTTTTAGGGCGGTGATTCTTCGCTCAACGACCCCGCTTGCTGAAATAGGCTTGCACCTAAAACAGTAGAGGCTAGATCTCCCGAAGCGTTTGGGTTTAAAACCCAAGTTCCCATATGCCCTATGGTACTCAAAGCTAGCTCCAGAATATTAATAGCGGCATTCCAGTCTCTGTCTAACACGAATCCACACTCACAAATGTGGGTTCTTGTAGACAGAGACTTTTTGATTAGAGTGCCGCAATTAGAGCATTGCTGGGAAGTATATGCCGGATTGACTGCAACAGTTACCCGACCATACTTAAGGCCAAAATGCTCTAACCATTTTCTGAATTGAAACCAACCGGCATCATTAATAGACTTGGCGAGACAATGGTTTTTGACTAAGTTCTTAATCCTCAAATTTTCATAAGCGACCAAATCGTTAGATTGGATTACGCAACGCGCCACTCTCTTGGCGTGTTCTTCACGTTGCCTACTTATTTTGAGGTGTACTCGCCCTAACTTATTAATAGCTTTCTTGCGGTTAACAGAGCCTTTCTTTTTACGAGACACACGGCGCGCGTGAAACTTCAACCGTTTCTCTCGGACCCGATAAAACTTTGGGTTAGGTTCCGTGTGTCCATTGCTATCGGTGTAGAACTCATTGATTCCTACATCTAGTCCTATAGTTTTCCCTGCTGGCTTCAAGGCTCCCTTGTTCTCAGCATCAACCAAGAACTGAACATAGTAGCCATCGGCACGACACACCAACCTAACCCGTTTGATCTGGTGTAGTTGATAGAAGTTTAAATCCCACGTTCCTTTGAGCTTGAGCTTGCCAATCCCTTTCTTGTCGGTGAAAGCGATTTGTTTCCTAGTTTCGGAAAGTTTCCATCCTGAAGTTTTGTACTCAACTGAGCGGCAATTCTTCTTAAATTTTGGATAGCCTTTCTTCCCTGGAATAGATTTTTTGCAGTTGTCGTAGAACCGGGCTATAGAACTATAGGCTCTTTCAACAGATGCTTGGCAAGCACTTGAGTTTAAGGCTTTAGCAAAAGGAAATTCTTCTCTCAACGTCTTGCTAAGACGATACAGCTCTTTCTGTCCTACGCCTTGGTTATCTATCCAATAGCGGATACACTTATTGCGGACAAATTGAGCCGTCAATATCGCCTCATCAATAGCGGCATATTGAGTTGTTTTTCCCTTAGCCTTGAACTCTAGGACTATCATTTGCGTGGAAAAAGTCTACGCAAATATCATATCACAAAAAAGCCCCCCTAGAAGGGGGAGGCTTTAAACCCATTATTTTGGTAAAAATTCTGCCAGCCGATCGATACATTCTAGCTTCTGCGGACAGAGGATCAATTCTGGGCGCGAGTTGGTGCGGGAGTTGAACTCTCCAAGCTGCCGGGGAGTTCTGGCAAGTGGACGATCGGGGAAGCAGGATTTTTCAAGTCAATGTAGGCTATGAGGCTTGAATCTAGCTGTTTTGGCAATTGTCGCATTCGGTCTAAAACCTTAAGTTGCTCCGCAGTCCTGGAACTGTACGGCCCTAAGTGTACCGTACCGATCTCTGTTTTCAAGATCAAATTGTTCGGGTCTTGCCAATCAATCTCAAACACTTTCACCGTCAAGCCGCTGAGTCCTTGGTAAAACTTCGGCCAAGAGGCGCGATACAGTTCCAAAGGCCCGATGACTTTTAAACTTGGCAAAGAACGCACAGGCCCAGGTCCCTGAATTCTGCCGGCCCCGATCGAACTATTCTGCGATCGCACAGTAGCAGTATAGCTCTCCGACGGCATCCAACCTCCGCGAGCGTCCAGCCACCCCACTTTTTCCCGATCGCTGTTGGATCTCAACACCGCCGTCGGCTGCGCCACCGCCACCGGTAGCCGTTCTGCCACTTCTACAGTCAAACTCGGGGGAAACAAGTTGCGAGTCACCTTAGCTTTGGCGATCGGCCCCGTTGACTCCAGTTTTTCTGCCAGCGCCTGCGGTTGAATCCCCCACAGCGACTGCGGGTAAGACAGCGGCACCAAAGACCGCACCGCCTTGTCCGACAGCCACTGATTGCCCTCCACCTTCACTTGTTCCGATCGGGCAATCAACCAAGCCGGCTGAGCAATCCACCACAGCAAACCCCCGGCGATTGCGCTCGCTGCCAGCATTTGCCACACAACAGCCGCCAATCGAGCGCGACGGAGCTGCCGCAACTTTTGGCGCCTGCGCCCTAACTCTGTTTGAGAAACCGCTCCAAAACTAGCCATCTACCTCTTGACAATATAGTAATTAAGGATCTTCACAAATTCAAAACTGTTTAAACTCTCTCTCAAGCAGCCCCATTCTCCCCTACCATTTAACCAGATCCCCGCAAATTTACCCAGACTCCTGCCAAGATCGGTAAAATCACTGCTCCAGCTAGGTAATTAAAAATTATTAATTAAAAATCCACAATTCCAGCGCCGTCCAAGCCGCTTAGCAGATAAAGGTTACTTGGGTATTTAGGGCCTTACCCCACAGGGCAAAAGGTTACAAATCCAACTAAACTCAAGCAAAGAAAGTTTAGACTTTCGATTAGCTTGTTTAACTTTTATTCGGCTTCAATTGTGATCCCACTCGAATTAGACAGATTCTATAAAGCCTGCAACCCGAGCAAAACCCTTGTTGCGGGAGACCCAGGAGATTATCAATACTACATTGATTTTGGTTCCGTGCGTGGCGGCAAAATCATTGAATCTTTACAGCGAACCATTACCCGCATCTCCCCCAACGAGCCAACCTGTCAGCTATTTACAGGACATATCGGGTGTGGCAAATCTACGGAATTGTTTCGACTCAAAGCTGAGCTAGAGCAAGAGGGTTTTTGCGTCGTTTACTTCGAGTCTTCCCAAGACTTAGACATGGGGGATGTAGACATCAGCGATATTTTGCTGAGCATTGCCCGCCAAGTCAGCGAAACTATGGAATCAGCTAAAATCAAACTCAGACCGAGCTATTTTACAAATCTGTTTGCAGAAGTGGCAGAATTTTTGCAGACTCCCATAGATTTGTCAGCGGAAGCCGAGTTATCTGTAGGCATTGCTAGAGTTACTGCTAAAACTAAAGACTCTCCCAAACTGCGATCGCAACTCAGGCAATATCTCGAACCCCGCACCAACAGCATCTTGCAGTCCATCAACGAAGAACTCCTCAACAGAGCTAACGCCGAACTCAAGCAGCAAGGGAAAAAAGGGCTCGCAGTCATCGTTGACAACCTCGACCGCCTCGACGCCTCCCTCAAACCCAGCGGACGCACCCAGCCAGAATATCTGTTTTTAGACCGCGGCGAACAGTTGAAAAAACTCAATTGCCATGTCGTCTACACGATTCCCCTGACTTTGATTTTTTCCAACGACTTCGGCCGCCTCGCCAGTCGATTTGGAGTCAAGCCCAAGGTGATGCCGATGGTACCGGTGCAAATGCGATCGGGCGACGACCACAAGGAAGGAATGGCACTGCTGCGGCAGCTAGTATTAGCTAGAGCTTTCCCCGCAGTTGCTCCGGATCGACGCATCGATTTGATTTCCCAGGTCTTTGACTCTCCCGAAACTTTAGACCGGCTTTGCCGGATTAGCGGCGGTCACGTTCGCAATCTACTGATGCTTTTGTATAGCTGTTTGCAGCACGAAGACCCTCCCTTCTCTCGCGAATGCCTCGAAAGCGTCATTCAAGAATATCGCGATGACCTTTTGGCAGCGATCAATGACATGGAATGGGAATTGCTGTTTCAAGTCGTCAACCGACAAAGTGTAACCGGCGAGGAAGAGTCTCAAATCTTGTTGCGAAGTATGTTTGTCTTTGAATACCGCGATCAAGAAGGTCGCTGGTTTGGCATCAATCCAGCCCTAGCAGAAACCAGAAAATATAAGGAGTGGCGGCAGGGCATTGAGCCAAAATAGTTGGGATTTTTGAGATTATTCGCGACTCTCGATCGCAGCAACGCCATTCGTTACTTAGAAACTCTTTAACTTAAAATTCACCGCTCACAACTCCGAACTCCTACAATCCAATACAGCCCTCGGTCAGCGGTTTTTGCCGCTGGCCGAGGGCTGTTGAATGCTGGCTATCTGCCGCGGATGTTATTGTCGCGTAAAACTTTGCTGCCACCCAGGACTTTCCCCACTCTCAACTCTCATATCTGCAATGCCAGACCCCCTATGTCTGTTTTTACCTGTTGCTCTTAATTTGAAATAATCCCATCCCGGACGACAATTTTTTGGGCTGTTGTGCTAAATGCCTGCTACAGATATATTGGAGTTGTTTACTAATAGCTAGTCGTCGGTATTATCCTAAATTTAGCGGTTGGCTATTTAGGGCCTGTAGTAATTTATCTGTAGCTGACTAAAAATTTTATTAGGCAGGCTTAAATTTTCGTGTGATCTCTCGCATTCTCTGAGATTGAGGGGTATGATATCTTTACATTGGAGCTAATAACTATGTAAGTATTGATACGACAAGTAGGAAAAAGTACGTATTTCTAAAGATACAAAGCCTCCGACCCCAGACGCGTATCTCTGTAGAAATACGCTTTCTGTCACGATTGGCGAGGGTTAGGTAATTGATTTATGCAAAAGAGGTGCACGCATGACAGATCTAATTAAGGTACAAGAAACTGCCAACTACAACGAGCGATCGCTCAAAACTCTGGTAAGATCCATCGCCATGTCTCAACAGCAATTCTCGCTAATTTTGGTGCGCTGCAACTACGAGCAGTTGCGGCAGCAAATAGCGCAGCGGCTGCGAGAAGCGTCCCCAGTTCCAATTCAAGATATCGTCCTGCCAGCTTCAGTCAAAACCCTCTACACTACCCTGCTTTCAAGCACTTTCCAGGAGGGGTATTCGCCTGTCGGTTCCGCCTCGGCTTTGATGGTATTCGGTTTAGAAACAGTAGTAGCGATCGACGAACTGATGGCCTCTACCAATCAAGTGCGAGACGAATTTCGCAAAAATTTTTCCTGCCCGGTGATTTTGTGGGTAACAGATGAGATCGTGACCAAAATGATTCGTCTGGCCCCAGATTTCAAAAGTTGGGCCGCCGCCACAATTAAATTTGAAATGGCCGTTGACGAATTAATTAATTTCCTCGCTGGGCGAGCCGATACTATATTTAAAGTAGGCGAACTCAATCAAGAACTCGGCAGCAGCACCGTCGGCGCCCTAGCTAGTTTTGGAACAGACCTTCCAAGGTGCGAAAAACGCGCCCTGGAGCGCGAAATGGGCCCCGGAGAACGCTTTCTCACCTTTGACACTCAACCCCAAAACGGACGACAATCAGACGTCCACTCCTATTCGCCCTTGAGTCCGGGCAATACCCTCGATTTGGCGATCGGCTCTTTGCCACGCCGAGAACTAGAATTAGCTTTAAGAGATTTACAAAATCGCGGTCAAGAATTAGAACCCGCCCTCAAAGCCAGCCTGCAATTCGTTCTCGGTCGAGATTACTACGTCAGCGACCAAACCGAAACAGCCTTAATTCACTACAAAGAAAGTTTAGCATTTTGGCAGCAGCAAACCGGCAACTTGGAACTTGGCGAAAACCCACAAACCTTCTCTTCCTTGTCGAATCCTGTCCCCAATATTTTATTTTTAGAGAGAGAAGGCATAGTGCTGTTTCACATAGCCCTGTGTCACCGCTTGCAAGCAGCCAGAAATCCGGTAGCCAACCGCCAGCACTGGGAACAAGCTTGGATTAGCCTCGAACAATCTAGAAACGCTTTCTCCCTTGCCTCACGCCTCGAATTGGTAGCTGAGGTGACAGCACACCTCGGAGAAGTGCTGCAGCGCCTGAAAGCTTGGGGAGAGTTGCAAGCATTAGCTGAAAATTCTTTGCAGTTGCACTTCACTTACGGTACTCCCAGCCAACTAGCTCAAGATTACGGCTTTTTGGCTGAAGTTGCCCTGCAAGAGTCGAGGTGGAGTCAAGCCCGCCAGCTAGCCGAGTTGGCTTTGGCGATTTTGGATCAAACGCCTAATGATTTGAGATTGCTGATTGAAGATTTGAGATTGGGGTTTGAGGGAAATTATCCAGAATTTGTCGGCACTAACGAGCCAAGTAACGAACTCAAATCTAAAATCCAACATCCCAAATCCGACAGGAGTTCGTATCTTTTACTTTTAGCCCGAAGTTTGCGGCAGCTAGGCCAGTGGGAAGCGGCGGTTCATTCTTTGGAGTTGGCTCAATCTCAAAGCGAGCCGAAGTACGACCCCCGACTTTACATCGATATTTTGACGGAACTGCAAGCGGTTTATTTCGAGCAGGGAGAGTATCTTAAAGCGTTTCGGATTAAAAAAACCCAGCGGTCGATCGAATATCAATACGGATTTAGAGCTTTTATCGGAGCCAGCCAATTGCAGCAGCAGCGACAAGCCGTCAATCCTTCGGGCCCCTCCGCTCAAAATCAAGCCGCGATCGCAGCCTCCATGACAGCTTACTCGCGCCAAACAGATATCAATAGCTTGCTAGAAAGAATTAGCAGGGACGACCATAAATTAACTATTATTCACGGGCCCAGCGGCGTCGGGAAAAGTTCTCTAGTCAATGCCGGCTTAGTACCAGCTTTGAAAAATATTACTCCGGGCGCACGCGATACATTGCCCGTAGTAGTCAAAGTTTACACCGACTGGCTGGTGGAGTTAGAAAATGCTTTGAACGGCGCACTGTACGAAAAACAAGCCGAAGAGGAAAGTAAATTAATCTCCAAAGGAGTACAGGAAATCCACAAAAGAAGTGCCTCGGTTATTCCTGCTCGCAGCTCGGAAGTCTCTTCTTTTATTCTAGAGCAGTTGCGCGAAAATGCCAGAAATAATTTGTTGACTGTGCTGATTTTCGATCAATTTGAAGAGTTTTTCTTTGTTTCTACCTCAGTGGCACAAAGACAACTTTTTTATAATTTTTTGCGCTTGTTTTTGAATGTGCCTTATGTTAAGGTAATTCTGTGTTTGCGTGAAGATTATTTACACTACTTACTAGATTGCGATCGCTTCCCAAATCTTGACGCTATTAACAATAATATTCTCGACAAAAGCATCCGCTACCAATTGCGCAGTTTTTCTATCAAAGACGCGCGGGCTGTCATCGGACACTTAACGGAACGGGCGGAATTTTATTTAGAGCCGGCACTGATCGATGCCTTCGTGGAAGATTTAGCAGACGAACTGCAAGAAGTGCGACCTATCGAATTGCAGGTAGTGGGAGCGCAACTGCAAGAAGAAGGTATTACCAGTCTAGCACAATACCAGCAATTGGGGGACCATCCCAAAGCGGAATTAGTGAAGCGATCGCTCGAAAGAGTCATCTCTGACTGCGGGCCCGTTAACGAAGACGCAGCTTGGAAAATCTTGTTTTCCCTGACAGATGAAAGAGGCGTTCGGCTGATAAAAACCAAACACGAACTCTCATTAGTTACAGGCCAGCAGCCAGCAGATGCCCGCGAAACCGAATTATCGGCGATCGGCAGAAACCGAATTTCCCTACAGCGACAGTTCGCAAAAGACCCAGAAACCCGACAAAAGAAGACCGACAACCTCGACTTAATTTTAGACATTTTAGTCGGTCACGGTTTGCTATTTCTGCTGCGGGAAGCCCCAGAAGACCGCTATCAGTTGGTACACGACTATTTAGTGCGGCCGATCCGCCAAAGATTCGGCTTAGAAGCCAGACTGCACAAAGCAGAAGCGGACAAAAAGATGAGTCAAGCACAGCTCTACCGAGCCAATACTTTTCTCAAACAACTGCTGGGATTAGCAGTGATCGGCGTACTGCTACTAACCAGTTCCACGATCGCCGCCGTAAACTTTTGGTGGCGGGCTGTGGGTCAAAAACAGCTAGCTGTCGCTCAAACTCAGCGAGCTGAAATCAGTACCCTCACAGCAGCTTCTGAAGCACTTTATTTCTCAAACAACAAATTTGACGCTATGATGGAAAGTTTGAGAGCTGGTAAAAAGTGGAGACAGCTCGAACACTCCCAACAAATGGATACTCTCAAAGACACGGAAATTCTGATTTCTGCCGCCCTCCAGCAGGCAGTTTATGGAGTCAAAGAACGCAACCGGTTAGAGGGACACGGTGATGTAGTTTGGGGTCTTAGTTTCAGTCCAGACGGCGAAACAATAGCTTCTTCCAGTGTAGATAAAACCGTCAAACTTTGGCGGCGCGACGGCAGTTTGCTGGCAACTTTCAAAGGCCACACTAACAGCGTCTCCTGTGTCGCGTTCAGTCCCGACAACAAAACCATAGCCTCGGCAAGTTTAGATAAAACTGTCAAAATTTGGCAAACAGACGGCAGTTTGCTGGCAACTTTCAAAGGGCATACTAATAGCGTTACCAGCGTTGCTTTTAGCCCTGACGGTCAAACGATCGCCAGTGCATCTACAGACAAAACTATCAAACTTTGGAAAAGCGACGGCACGCTGCTGCGAACGATCGAACAATTTGCTCCCGTAAATTGGCTCAGCTTCAGCCGCGACGGCAAAATAATCGCTGTGGCGAGCGATGACGGTAGTGTGAAACTGTGGAGTTCTGACGGTAAGTTAATCGCTAATTTGTGGCACAGCGAAAACAGACAACCCTCGAAAATTTACACCGTCAGTTTCTCGAACGACGGTGAAACCATCGCCAGTGGGGGTGAAGACACAACGGTGAAAATCTGGAGCATCGCTGCACTAAAACACCCAGCAACACAAAATTCAACACAGGCGCGGGAGGGCGAACTGCTAGCAACTTTGCGGGGACACAGCAAGTGGGTATTTGGTGTCAGTTTCTCAAACGACGGTCAAACACTTGCTTCTGGAAGTGCAGACGGGAGTGTCAAACTCTGGAGTCTTGCTGGTGTTGGCGACAAACGCCCAACCGATGCTAGCAACATTAAACCGGAGAGTCGCTTGCTGAGAACTTTTGAGGGACACGCCGATCGAGTTACTCAGGTGAGTTTTAGCCCCGAAGGCAAAACCTTGGCTTCGGCAAGTTTTGACAAAACAGTCAGGCTGTGGCGGCTCGATGACGTGCCGCTCAAAACCCTCGACGGACACCAAAACCGGGTGCAAAGCGTTACTTTCAGCCCCGACGGCCAAAGGCTGGCTTCTGCTTCTACTGACAAAACTATCAAACTCTGGAGCCGCACGGGAGTTTTGCTCGAAACCTTGGAAGGACACACTCAGAGAGTCGCCAGCGTCAGTTTCAGCCCCGATGGCCAGCTAATTGCTTCTGGGAGTTACGACAAAACGGTGAAAGTCTGGAGTTTGAAAGAAAATGGCATGAGTAATATTCTGCCTTGTCCTTCGGCTCCCCTGTTCCCGTGTTCGCCTTCTGTCCTCTTGACTCTCGACGGCCACGCCGACAGCGTGATGAGCGTGAGTTTTAGCCCCGACAGCGAGATTCTCGCTTCGGCGAGCAAGGACAAGACTGTTAAACTCTGGACGAGAAACGGCAGGTTGATTAAGACTTTGACTGGACACCAAGGCTGGGTGACTGGGGTGACTTTCAGTCCCGACGGCTCGATGCTGGCTTCTGCAAGCGATGACGGTACTGTCAAACTCTGGAATCGGGACGGTCGTTTGCTGAAAACTTTTGAAGGGGCTCACAACAGTTTTGTGTTGGGGGTTGCTTTTAGCCCTGACGGCAAAATGCTGGCTTCGGCGGGTTACGACAATTCGGTGAAATTGTGGAAGGTGGACGGGACTTTGGTGGCGACGCTGCTGAAGGGTTCTAGCGACAGCGTGACTAGCGTTGCTTTTAGCCCGGATGGTTTGTTGGTTGCTTCGGGCAGTTACGATCACAAGGTGAAACTGTGGAGCCGCAGCGGGACTTTGCTAAAAACTTTGACGGGTCACAAGGATAGCGTGATGAGCGTGAGTTTTAGCCCGGATGGGAAGGTTCTGGCTTCTGCTGGCCGGGATAATCGGGTGATTTTGTGGAATTTGGATCTTGACGATTTGCTGGTGAGGGGCTGCGACTGGGTGGGCGATTATCTCAGAACTAATCCTAATGTGAGCGATCGCGATCGGCGTCTCTGTGACGGGGTGGCGACAAAACCTCAATTTTAGTGATTTGATTGTTGACTGTTGAGGTGCGGTTCGTTTAACCCAAAATAAGCTAAAAAGCTTATGGGACGGTTAGCCTAGCTGCTCAGGCAATTAGTGACAACTGATTACAGTTATAGGTGAGATGCTGTGAGACGATACTAAACGGCAGTTTCATAGACTTTTCCTGACATAAAAGACATCTAGTCCGAAAAAACACGGTGTTCTTGTCCTTTCATGGTCTGTGACTGGTAAAATAAGTATCAATGTTGGCACTCCTGACTCGCTCCCTGGCTATGTACGCCCTGAAGCTCGAACTCAAACTCAACAATACTGAACGTACCCTAATGGCGCGACACGCTGGTTACGCTCGGTTTTGCTACAACGAAAGCTCGTACCCTGTATATGGGCGTGATGGATATCAAAGTCAGCCGTACTAGAAAAATTGCGCTCATCAAAAAAACCTTTACCTTTAATGTCGAAAGAAGGCTCACACGGTACCGTAGGTCGGTGTTGAGATGAATGGAGACCAACAAATAAACGCGCGGAGCGCAACCTTATCAGAAAATTGGGTTGAAAACCCCGTCCTTATAGGACGGCTTTAATTCAAGTATAGATATAAAAAATTCCACCT
>NZ_JAUBTO010000189.1:0-12345 GCF_036702495.1 Microcoleus sp. C2D2
CTTGCCCCCCGAATTTATCCGTGGGGTCAATGCTTCAATCTAAAATCTAAAATCTAAAATCTAAAATCGATTGACTGTTGACTGTAGAAGTCGGGGTGGAAAAACTCAATGGTTGAGTGTTAACTGTTGACTCGATTTTATTATTGTGATGGAACCGGAAACGATATGAGTAGTCATCAGTTATTAGTTAAGTTGTTGTAGATTTAAATTGCCTATTTTTGGCGGCGTCGGAGCAACGAGCCACTGATGGTTTGAGTATTTATTGACACAGCATTTAAATGCTGAGCGAGCTTATTAGCAAGTTACTTTTTCACTCGCGGGTAATCATAGCAATTTCAAAAATTCCTACTACAAACATTTGATTTCTTTACTTATTCCAATACCTGCGCCAGTGAAACAGATTCTCCCATAAATTGCGCGAAAAAGTATTGCTACCCAAGCGCTGCGACTCCCAAACAGCAGCAGTTTGACCGTTAATTGCCGAAAAACTCGACCAAATATAAGGAAGTTGGGCGATCGCCTCAACCTTCATCCCGTGACGCACAGCCAAAGCGATCGCGTGAATCAACTCAGCAGCTTGCGGGCCCACAATACTCGCTCCCAAAATCTCCCCGTTGCGAAGCCCGACTATCTTGCAAAAACCCGTTGTCTCCCCGCACATTTGAGCTCTTTCAATATTCTTGAAATATTCCCGACAAACAATGATATCGTCTCCAAAACGGCGCCTTGCTTGGGCTTCAGTCAAGCCAACCCTCGCCAACTGCGGATCCGAAAAAATCGCCCAAGGAATCCCACGATAATCTATTTGAAACAGCGGCAAAAACAAAGCATTTTTCACAGCAATCGCAGCTTCGTAATTAGCGATGTGAGGGAACGGATAACCCCCAGCAACATCGCCGATCGCATAAATGCGGCGATTAGTTGTTTGCAGCTTTTCATTTAAAATCACCCCCCGAGCGCTGAATTTAACCTTAGCCGCTTCGAGATTTAACGATGAAAAATCGTGTCCTCTACCGGCGGCTAGAAAAATCTCCTCAGCTTCGATCGCCCTTGGCCCAGCTTGAATCCACTTTTTACCCTCAATCACCCTAGCTTGAGTCACCTCAGTAGCAGTCAGAATCCGCACTCCTTCAGCTTCCATTCCAGCTTGCACCAAACCAGCAGCCTCCCGGTCTTCTTTAGCCAAAATGTGCGAACTTTTCACCACCAAAGTGACAGCAACCCCCAGCCGAGCAAAAGTCTGAGCCACTTCGACACCGCTGGGATCGGCGCCGATTACAGCCAAACTTTTAGGCAACTGTGGAAGTTTTGCTAATTCCCCGACAGTTTCCGAAGTAAAAAAGCCAGCCGAGGAAAGTCCTTCAATATTGGGAATCGCCGGCAGAGTTGGACAAGCTAGCAAATAACAGAGCGATCGCAATGAACGCCCGCCCGCAACAAAAGCCAAATCCGGTTTCGCAACAAACTCGCCGCTGCCAAAAATAACATCGACCCCGCGAGCAGCCAAAACGTCGAGAGAATCAATTTCTGACAAATTAGAAACAACACCCTCGGCCCACTTTAGAACGCCGTCAAACCGCAATTCGATCGGCATCGAGGAATTAGCGACTTCCCAGCGAAGCCCCAATTGCTGACGGCCGATCTGCTGGGCAAAACGAGCAGCCTCCCTCAAAGTTTGGCTGTATCTCAAACCAAGGCCGATCGACTCTTTCCCCCCAGTGGGCAAATCTTGCCCGCTGGGGGGTTCCACCAAAGCAACGCGGGCCGGGAAATTAGTTGCAGTCAAAGCAGCATAGCGTCCGGCCGGAGTTCCACCAATAATCACTAAATCATAGTCAAGCATAAATAAAGAAGTCAGTAGTCAGTAGAGAGTAGTCAGCAGTCAGCAGTGGAAGCATCCTTCTGGAGTGTAAAAAGCGTTTTTTAGGAGTGCGAGAGTCCCGCACTGCACAGCTTATATATCAATACGATTCAGCTCCGAACAATCACGTCAGAAACCGGGTTTCTTGGGTAGATTTGAATTGCAATACTCACAAAATATCTGGAACTTATCGGCGTTTACCTGTGTTTATCTGGGGTTTCCCTATCAATCACAGATTTATGCAATAAGTTTAATAAAATTAGTTCGTAGTGAGGACTTGAGCCCTCATAAAAATCCCAGGACTTTAGTCCTCACTACAAACACTTTTTATTATCGGTAATTGACTGGATATGAGAGCGCGCCGAATCACAGATTATCGCGTGAGGCGAATGCTGTAAAAGCTAACGAATAACTTCGGCAAGTCCAGCGATCAGCCGCAGATTTTCAGCCCTTGAGCGCACAGCCACCCGAAAAAACCGATCGCCCAACTCAGGAAAACTCAAACAATCCCGAATCAAAATCCGGTGTCGTTCCAACAGACTTTTTTGAATCAAAGAAACCGACATCGACGACTCAACCAACAAGAAATTAGCCGCCCCGGCAATTGGCTGCAAACCCGGTAAATTAGCCAAACCCTCAAATAGCTCTCGGCGAGCAACAGGCAGCCAATCCCAAGTTTGCCGCTCAAAAACAGTATCTCGCACCGCAGCAGCAGCAGCAGCAGCAGCCAAAGCATTCACAGGCCAAGGATCGCGCAGTAACTGCCAGCGGCGCAGAATATCGGGATGGGCGATCGCACAGCCCAACCGCAGTCCCGGCAGAGAATAGAATTTAGTGAGCGATCGTAAAATCACCAAATTCGGAAACTCCTCAACAGCATCGATCAAAGTTTCCTGCTCCGAAGGCGGTAGAAAGTCCATAAAGGCCTCATCCACCACCACCATACCTAACTGCTTCACATAAGGCAAAATCGCCTCCCTACCAAACAGCAAACCCGTAGGATTGTGCGGGTTGTTCAGGAGCAAACCTCTCTCGGCATCGAGAGCAAGAGGAACGGGGAGACGGAAAGAAGGGGAGACAAGAGAAGGGTTAGAAACCGACAAATCATCCGTTACTAACCGGCGAACAGGGTCCGCGTCCAACAATTGGAGATCCAAAGGACATTTGAGCACCTTCGCCCCGAAAGCCGAAAGAGCCCGCCAGTAATCGCCAAAAGCCGGAGTCACCAAATAAGTCGCCGGAAGCTTCGACAAATCCCAAGCCGCCCAAGTCAACAATTCCGCCGAACCATTCCCCGGCAAAATCCAATCCGGGTCAACATTCAAAGCCTCACCCAAAGCAGTCCTGAGCTCTCCATAATCCGGGTCTGGGTAAGCCGTCAGACTGCTCAAGTGTGCTTGAATCGCATCCAGGGCCGACTCAGGAGGGCCCAAAGGACTGATACTCGCAGAAAAATCGAGAATAGCAGAGGCAGGGCAGCCTGCCAGTGCGGCTGCCCAAGCTAAATTCCCACCGTGTACAGGTCTAATCAAGACTCAGTTCGCCAGCTATTCCGCGTTTTTCGGCGGTGCAACTCTGTCCTTAAACAACTTCCCTGCGGAAAATGCAGGAACTCGGGTTGCTGGGATTTCCATCTTGTCGCCAGTTTTGGGATTGCGACCCTCGCGGGCTTTGCGTTCCCGCGACTCAAACGAGCCAAAACCGACCAGCGTCACCTTGTCGCCGTCAGAGACAGCTTCCATGATTGCTTCCAAGGCTGCACTCAAAACAGCATCTGCCTGTTTTTTAGT
This sequence comes from Microcoleus sp. C2D2, assembly GCF_036702495.1. Lineage (NCBI taxonomy): Bacteria > Bacillati > Cyanobacteriota > Cyanophyceae > Oscillatoriales > Microcoleaceae > Microcoleus > Microcoleus sp. C2D2. Next base: position 3,652 of record NZ_JAUBTO010000189.1, read on the forward strand.
GACACTAGCCTTTTCCGCCACTACATCAACCAATTCACCTTTGTTCATTGCGCACTCCTTCAGGGTTTGCAAAATACGTCAAACAGAGTTCAACTATTAGCTGTGAGTTATCAACTGCATAGGGGTGTGGCTTGGGAGGTTTGGGTTGTTCCCTTTGGCTCCTGTCCGCTTCCCCAATTCAAAACTCCTGCTGAATACTAATTACCCTAGGGTAATTGGTCAGAAAAGGAATTTTTGTTTCTAATTGCTGAAAACCCCACAGCATCTAATTTTCACTGCATTATTCTAAAGTCTTGCCGACCGTTATGGATCGGTGGAACCTTTAATTTATATGGAACTTGGCAACTTTTTAGAATTAATACCCAAAATTAGGTAAAAAAATACCACTTTGGAGAGAAGATTTCTCGCCTCGGTGGATATGAGAGCGGAAAAGAAGGAAAAACCGAATGAATAAAATGTCATTTGTCAAGGGCTAAAGGAAAAGTTTTTTCCTTCTTCCTTCTTCGTTTCCCCCTCTTTCTTTCCCCCGGTGGGACCTGGCTGTTTCATTCTCCCGAAACCCGCCAGGGACTGAAGTCCCTGTCTCATAGCTGAAGTCGTCTTCAGACGACTGAAAGAGTCATTTATAGTCCTCGCTTAGCGAGGACTAAAGAACTCATTAGTCCTCGCTTAGCGAGGACTAAAGCTTGGAGCCAGGGGTTTCCACCCCTGTCGGACTGAGGGGAAAGAGTGTGGAAAGTTGACACCAATCCCTTCTTCCTTCGCTCTACTGTCTCGGCTGGATGGGCTGACTGCGCTGCAACAGTTGGCGGGCGTCGGGACTGATGTTGTTTTGGTAGCCAAAGTTCGATCGATCGCTATCATCCAAAATCTGCGGAGTCAGCAATACAATCAACTCCGCCCGCTGGTTGGTCTTAGTAGAGCTCCTGAACAGCGAACCAATAATCGGCAAATCTCCCAAAATCGGAATCTTGTTCGCTATCATCCGTTCCTCGTCGCGGATAATCCCCGAAACAATCAAAGTCTGACCGTCCCGGAGGCGAATTAGCCCGGATTGCAACGATCGCTCGCCCAGCAGAGCGATAGTATTGACGTTCCCGCCAGTCGAAAGGTCTTGAACCCTGCCGGGTGTCCTGATAATCGGGTTCACCCGCAGAGAGACAAAGCCATTATCGTCAACCCGGTCAATCGCCACCCCTAACTGCAAACCCGCCCTGTCTTTGACGGCCGTCGTTGTTGTGGTACTTGTATTTCCGGTGGTCTGCGTTTGCTGTGTGATGTTAGTAATCACCTCATCAGTAATATTCACATTCGCCGTTTCCCCTTCTTGAACCACTAGAGTCGGATCTGTCAGGATTTTGCCATTGTTGCTGACAATACTTGCCCGCAATGCCGACAGGAACCTCCTGGGATACTGGAACAGCGGGAACTGACTGAAAGTTGCCTCTCCTACACTCGTCACCAGTCCGGTTGTGAAGTCTGTTTCAAACGCCTCGTAATCGCTAATCCCAACTCGCGCGGGATCCTCTGTTATGGGAGCTGTCGGTTGCACGAACAAGCCGCCGCCAGGAGCTGTTAGCGGTACGTTAAGTATCCTGCCGTTTGGATCGAAGAAAGGCGCTTGTGTTACAAGAGGATTCCCGACGATCGGGCGACCGAAGATAGTTGGAACGGTAGGGATAGGGGCCGGATTGATGCCACCAAAATTGAGACTTGCCACCCCATCGTCATTGATGAAGAAATTGTTATTAATTCCGAAAGAGAAACTGCTGTTAGTTTCGTTGGTTCCCAACAAGTTGATATCGATCACCTTGACGTTGACAGCCACTTGACGGCGGCGCAAATCTAGCTGCGTCAAGAAAGCCACAGCCATGTCAACTTTGCGCGGGTCGCCCACCAAAGTGATGGAATTGAGCCTCGCATCCGCCAGCACCGACAGTCCCCTCAGCAAGAGCGGCCCGGTGCCTTGGGTAGCGCCGATCGCCTTAATGTCCGGTTCCCTAATTTCCACATCCCGCGCCGCATTTCCCTGGCCGACGGTTTGAATCGTGATCCGAGTAATCGGCAGTTGAGTTTCCGCGCCTTGAGCACTCAAAAAGTTAGCTGCATCCGTAGACCGAACTTGATTGAGCCGCAAAGTCCGAATGATAATATTGCGCGAGTCGATCGGCAAAGTAGCGCCCACAAAAATCGTCCGCCCGACGCGGTTCGCTTGCAGTCCGCTGAGCCGCAGCACGTAGTTGAAAACATCTTGCACCGACTCATTTTCGATGTCCAAGGAAATCTTCGGCCCTTCATCGGAGCCTGCAGCTCCCGGTGCAGGAGGCGGAGCGGGTTGGCCGGGTTGACCGGGGGCCCCGCCACCTGTAAAAGCGATGTTCAAGCCCGCAGCGCGAGCCAGCAGAGCCAAAACGTCCCGGACTGGGGCATCCCGCAGCACCAAACGGGGGATACGTTCTCCCGAGCTCAGTTCAATATTTCCCACGCCCGGGGCGATGTTAGATACCGCGATATCTCCCAAGGGCGGAGCAACTGCCCGCGGTTGGAAAGGCGCAGCCTGATTTGTCTGAGATTGAATTTCGCTGGGGAGCGGCGGGCGATCGTTCCTGGTAATAGTAACTTCGGGATTTGGCAGCAGCACCCCAGGGTTTTGCGACGTGCGGACTTGGGGAGCCGGTCGGGGAGCTGTTTGGGTCAGCGGCAGTCCCGGAGGCGGCGGAGGTGGTGTTTGGGCAGACTGTGCTGTGCCGCCAACTCCGGCAACGCTGAGAACGATGCTTTGGCCTTGTCCCGGAACAATTTGTCCGTTGGGAACTCCGTTGGTGCCCGCCACCACAACGCGGATGCTGTTAGCCTCTACCTGGCTGATTTCTACCGAAGAAATGCCTGGGGCGGGGTTATCTTGACGGAAGCTGTTGCCTTGTGGCAAGCGGAGCTGGGTGTTGATAATTGTGGCTTGGTAAGTATTGCCGTTATTGATTGCGAAAACTTGCGGGCGATCGCCCTTTTCGGTAGCCAGGACAATATTTACCCCATTATTGGCTTGACTGACTTGCACTCCTGTGACTTGAGTCGGCGCTGCCTTGACGGGAGCTTGGGCGAGCAGAACTCCTGCAACGCTGCCCCAGAGTCCTGCACTTAACCGTAGATGCTGTTTCACGTTCTCTCCTCCACTACACTTTGTTATTTGTTGTTCGCAGCCTTTTGTTGCTAGCTGCTTGCACTGACTGCAAGATTCTCGATTCGAGCCTTTTTGAAGGGAGAAGTTATGCCATTTTCGCAAATCGCAAATCGCAAATCGATTGGGAATAACTGATTACATAAGGGTTAACAGCTATCCTACAGTTACCTTACCTTTTTGAAACTGGTATTAGAAGAAAATCTGTCGAAGACCTAATTTGTGATTGCCATATAAAAATATTTTTTTGGCATTCATAATTTTTTGACTTCTACCTTCAATCTTCAAAGTTCAACCTTCTGCCTTCTGCCTTCTCCCTTCTCCCGAATTGTGAAAGAGCGGCTTTAGAACAATAGCTAATATCCGCCCAACTACCGCTACTTAGCACCGGGACTCGGAGCCGGAGTTGGCGGTTTTTCTTCTTGCTTTAACGGCAGCAGCGCGTGCAAGTCAAAAGCTGTTTTAATTTTAGTTAGCGGCTGATCCACAGGGACTATTTTCCCTTTCACAAAATCCAGTTGCTGAGTTGATGATAGCAATTCAGATTTCAAATTTTTTACTACCAACAGCGACTGCATCAACTCCAAGTTACGCATAAAATTGCGGGTTTGAGCGAAATTGCCTTCAAACTCTACCTTAAATTTTTTGCGTCTGAGCTTGCCAGCCAGGGACGGCCCGAAGGACGTATCCGTGAGAATATCTGGGTCTAGAGCTGCCGCCGCGGCTGTTGCAGGTGGCGGGAGATACGGCTCAAATTTAGTAATTTTAGCCTTGAGGTCGTCTCCTTGCACCCCGGCGTTGATTCTATTAACCAGTTGGGTCATGTCCAGCAAAAGCGTGCTGGCGCTGGCGTCGCTGGCAAACATTGCCGTCACGTTGGCCCGGCGCTGTTTTGCTTCTTCTTGCTTTGCTTCTGCTTCTGCCTTTTTTTGAATTTGAGCTTGCAATTGCAGTTGCGTTTGCTTGCTTTCGGTAATTTTTTGCTTGAATTCGCCGCCTTTTTGGAATTCTGGCAGTACGAACTGGTAGCCGAGACCGCCGGCAAGGAGGAGGCCAAGTACCGCGATGCCGATTGCTTGGACTTGGGGCGTCAGCTTAATGCCGAATATTTCCTGAGTCCCTGTATCTTCTTCTTGTTTGTCGCTAGTAATAAACTCTGCTGTCATTGTTTTTTCACCTCTGGTTTTTGTGGTTCTAGCACTCCTTTTTCTTGAAGTGTTTCTATCCGTATTGCTAGCCCGTCTGCTTGCTTGCTCCGCAACTCGGGGAGCAACTCGGAGGCCCCCGTCGGGCTGAGTGTTGTTTCAATTTTATATACCACCACCGGCCGCAGTTGGGGAAGTTCTGCTGCGTTTTGGTTGCGCAGTTGTATTTGTGTGGGGTTGTTTGTTAATGTGGCCGTTACCAGTTTGGTATCGGTGTTGAGGAAGAAAGGAGAGCGCTGGACTAGCAGCATAAAGTCGTTAACTTGAGCAAAGGTACTGGCTATCCCTGAAATTTGTACTTTTGCTGCTTGCTGCGGGACGACGGGGGTGGGAGCAGCCGCCGGGGTGGGGCTGGCTGGAGACGGACTCGCCCCCGGGGAGGCGGCGGGAGTTGCTGCGGGGGGAGGGGTTGCTGCTGCAACGGGGGAGGGACTGGGGTCGATTTGCTCGATTCTGGCAATTTGCACTCCCGCCGGAGTGCGGCCACTCAGGTCTTGCAGCATCGCCGACCAAGGTTTAATTTGGTCGAATACTCCGGCTAATGCTTTGTATTCGGCGGTAACTTTGTCGGTTTCGGCATTGATGGCTTTGATGGTGTTGGCTTGAGTGTTTAACGTTGCCAGTTCTTGGTCGAGGGTTGCTTGTTCTGTGGCCAACTGCGTATTTTGGTTAGTCGCCCACCACCAGGCGCCCATGACTGCGGCGTTGACGCCGAAGGCAAACAGCAGCGCCCCTATTAGGGGCATTTGGTCTTTGGCTCCACCGGAACTTCTTTTAGCTGAGCTTTTGGCTGCGACGGGTTTGTAGTCCGGACGGTCGTTGAGAAAATTAATATCTAGGCTGTACATGGCTTCACTCGATTTTATAGCAGAAGGTAGAAGGCAGAAGGCACCAGGTAGAAGGTAGAAGGCACCAGGTAGAAGGTAGAAGGTAGAAAGTAGAAGGTAGAAGCAATCGACCGCTTATGTTTCAGCAATTAAGAAGGTCCTAACTGTCTTGGCTGTTGCTATAGATTTAAATTTGAAATTTTAGATTTTAGACAGAACCCCAGATTGCTGGTACAAGTGAAGGATTTATTTAGGGAAGAAAGAAACAACTTTCTGCCTTCTACTGAAGGAAGGGGCTGCTTCTACCTCAGATATATTCTACCTTTTACCTTCTACCTTCTACCTCCAATATTCTACCTTCTGCTTTCTGCCTTCTTCTTTTGGAAGGGGCTTTTACCTAAAATTCTCAAATCGGTTTTTCTCTCATCTAAAACTGTTAAGTCACATAACCTCCCTCAGTCCTAAACCTAGGGCGACTCCTAAACCTGCTCGCTGTTCTGGGGTAATTTCTTGGCTGATTTCGAGCCCTAGGGTTTCGATGGGATCGACTTGAGATGCCGGCAAGCTTAATCTTTGCATGAAAAATTCGTCGAGTTTGCCGATCGCAGCTCCAGGACCCGCTAGCAGCAGTTGCGCTACTTCGAGTTCTTCGCTCTGGTTGAGGTAAAAGTCTACTGAGCGGCGCAGTTCGTCTGCTAGTTCTCCCAATACTTTAATCATCGCATTTGTGCCCGGATTGGCGTCTCCCGACACGCCCATTGTATCTGTGACTGGCAGGGTCATGCCTTGCAGTTCGCTGGTGTCTCTGGTTGGCGGCAGGTTCATGGCTTGGTTGAGCGCGCTCTGGATTTGATAGGTGCCGATCGGGATGGTACGGTTGAACTGAGGTATGCCGTCCACTACTATAGCTAACTCGGTACTGTCAAATTCTATGTCGGTCAGGACGGCGGCTTCTTGGGAGGAAAATTGTTGCAGTTGGTCTTTGAGGGTGCGGATCAGGGCAAAACTGGTTACTTCTAGTACGTCTATCTGCAGTCCGGCTTCTTTGAAGGTTTCGATGTATGTGTCGGTAACTTCTCTGCGAGTTGCTACTAACACGACTTGCACTTTTTCAACGCCGTCGCCATCTACAAATAAGCCGATTTTTTGATAGTCTACGTCGGCGTCTTCTCTGGGAAAGGGCAAGTACAGTCCTGCTTCTGCGTTCATGTAATCCCGCAGTTCTTCTTCGTTGAGTTCTGCTGGAACTGGGATTAAGCGGATGACGGCTTCGCGGCCGGGAATGGCTGTGGCTACTCGCTTGGCTTTGATTTTGTTGTCGTCGAGGACGGCTTTTATTAGTTCTGCCATTCCTGGCGGATCGACTATTTGTCCCTCTTGCACCATGTCTTCTGGAACTTCTATTGAGGCTAGGATGCCTAATTTTAATGTCTGAGCTTTCTTTTCGAGCTGAATGATGTTGATGCGGTCTGGGGCTATTTCGATCCCGATTCCTGGCTGGCGTTGGGAAAATAGACTTTTGAAAAAGTTAACCATGTGATTGGGTCGCCGCTAATTGCTATTTTTTTCTTTTGTAGTTGACCAGCCTGATTCAGCGCACCCGGTGTTGGAGGGTTGGTTTCCAACTGCCGAAAGAGTGCTGTAATCTCGGTATTCCGCCTTCTTCTGCGCAGATCCGTCTGTGTTGCGCGATAGCTAGTTCCGATTTTATGCTATCCAATTTACTTGACAATAGCTATTCTGCGGAGAATGTCAACAAATTCCAGCTCGATCGACCCAAAACCTGCCGATTCTGCACAAAAACCGACTCTCTCACTCGGGGGCCCCGGCTACAAAACTCTCTCTCACACTCGCGAGCGCTTGCAGAGGGCGATTCCCTACCCTTCGGGAACCCCTGCAGGAAGATAGCTTCGCTTCACGCTTTTTTGTCTAACGGTTCCCATTACTCTCAAATTTTATTCTATGAAACGTAAATCTTGGCAACTGTTTGCTGTTTTTGGACTGGTGGGGCTGCTGCTGGCGGCGGTGGTCAGTTGCGGCAAGCCGGCTGTTAATTCCCAGGCAAAGAATACTGAGGAAATCGAGTTCTGGACTATGCAGCTTCAACCTCAGTTTACTGAGTATTTCAACAAGACGATCGCCGGTTTTGAAGCGGAAAATCCGGGGGTGAAGGTTCGCTGGGTGGACGTTCCTTGGTCGGCGATGGAAAGCAAGATTTTGGGGGCGGTTTCGGCGAAAACTGCGCCGGATGTGGTTAACCTCAATCCCGATTTTGCTTCGCTGTTGGCGGGACGCAATGCTTGGCTGGATTTGGACTCTCGGGTGCCTCCGCAAGTTCGCGAGCTCTATCTCCCAAATATCTGGAAAGCTAGTGTACTCGACGGCAAGAGTTTTGGCATTCCTTGGTATCTCACGACAGGGGTAACTATTTACAATACGGAGTTGTTGAAGAAGGCTGGAATTGCTAAGCCTCCGGCTACTTATGCCGAGTTGGCACAGGTTGCCAAGCAGGTGAAGGAGAAGACTGGTAAGTTTGCTTTTTTTGTGACTTTTGTACCGGAAGATTCGGCGGAAGTTTTGCAATCTTTCGTGCAGATGGGTGTGCCTTTGGTGGATGCTCAAGGCAAGGCGGCTTTTAATACTGCTAAGGGCAAAGCTGTTTTTCAGTATTGGGTGGATTTGTACAAGGGCGGACTTTTGCCGCAGGATGTTTTGGTGCAGGGACATCGCAGGGCGATCGAGCTTTATCAAGCTGGGGAAACTTCTTTGTTGGCTTCTGGGCCTCAGTTTTTGAAGGCGATTGCTGAGAATGCTCCGAGTATTGGTGCTGTTTCGGCTGCTGCGCCTCAAATTACGGGGGAAACAGGCAAGAAGACTGTGGCGGTGATGAATTTGGTTGTGCCCCGCGACAGCAAGCGCCCTGATGATGCTGTCAAGTTTGCTCTGTACGTCACTAATTCTCAAAATCAGTTGGCTTTTGCTAAGGCTGCTAATGTTTTGCCTTCTACGGTTGAGGCTTTGCAGGACGGTTATTTTAAGAACGTTCCCACTGATGCTGCTGCTGCCGATCGAGCTCGGGTTGTTAGTGCTTCTGGGTTGACTTCCGCCGAGCTATTGATTCCGCCTCTCAAGGATGTTAAGAAGCTGCAAAAGGCGATTTATGACAATTTACAGGCGGCAATGTTGGATGAGAAGTCGGTAGACCAAGCTGTGGCTGATGCGGCTAAGGCTTGGGATCAAAGGTAGTTTTTAATTGAAGCTGGGGCGGGATTTTTTTTGATCTCGCCCCTTGCTTTTAAGGTAGAATTGTCCAGTTTTCCTGCAGTAAACCAGGCACTTGCGAAAAATCTCGGTAGTTGCGCGTAACGAGGATACCTTTATTAGCAAGTACAATAGACCTCTGGCAAAAATAATTAGGACGGGCTCTTCGGCCCATCCCACAAGAGTTATTTTTTATTGTGGGATGGGCCGAAGAGCCCGTCCC
>NZ_JAUBTO010000190.1:0-12295 GCF_036702495.1 Microcoleus sp. C2D2
GCTTTAAGTCGGGGAGTTTTTCCATTCCTTGATCTAATGTCTATCTCGTCTTCTTGTCAAGGGGGTTGAGCAATTACGAAAAAACAAGGGCAATGCCACATTCTGCCTAATCCGTGCAACCGGATTCGAGAGAAGAAGTTCCGGCATTGAAGGGGTGGTCGTACCCATTCAAAGACAGAAGCGTTCGGACACTTCTGAGGAATTAAATATGCGACTTCTAGCTCCCGCTTTCATACAGCAAACGACAACGCGGTTAGGATATTCCAAGTTCCTGAAACCATTGATTATAGTTCGTTTTTTCCCTAGTCCCTAGTATGAGCTCCCCTAGTCCCTAGCTATACTTCGGGCGAGCGGCGCGATCGCGCGGATTACAGGGCTGGATATTATTTCTGCGCTGGCTGTTGGGAGGCAAAGTTTAAGTTTTTGTCAAGGATGCTGGGTTAATCGAGAGAACATTCTTTTTTGGCAATCGGTCTGATACAGGCGATCGCGCGCGGGACGGAAAAACTATTTCTGTAAAAATAAAAGTCGCGCACGCTAATAATTCTAACCAAGAGTGGCAGTGAAGGAGAAATTATTAACTTTGCGACAGTGAATAAGAAATCAGCTTTTAGGTAGAATTCGATCGAGCTTGGCAGTTGATAGGTTAGAGACATAGAAATGAAACCGAAAAAAGCAAACTCAAACTCTGTTTGGCTTATGTTGACAGTTATGCCACAAAGTCACACTCTTTCAAACCACAGCCGACTTTTACCGCCGGCAAAGTATCAAACCGTGTTAGACTGTTTTTTGGCAGATTTTCAAAAGTCGCTAAATGCTTTAGCCCGCGCTTGGAACAAGTATCAGCCCAACGATTCGCTCTCAAACGACAGAAAACAAGACTTAGATTGGCTTGAAACGACGCTGCAAGAGTACAAGATTTCCATCCACACTTCAACTAGCAGGCAAGAGTTTTGGAAAGGTTGCAGGGATGGAAAAAAAAGCAGGAGAACAATTTCAGACGTTGGCTCGCCAAACGTCGCACAAACCTTACTCAACGCGACCGCGAATCCGAAAATCCCTCAAATCTACGATCTGGGGTTCCATGTTGGATGGCGGTACGCTCGCCTCAAAGACTACTTGTTGCGAATCAGAAAGCAGCGAAAGTTGGAAGAATCCAAGCAGCTTCAAGATTATCAACAGTTTTTAAGTTTTATCCGCCAAAAGGCTGAGTCAGAAGATATGGACTCGTTCGTAAGCTTTGGGTGGAGGCGGGAGAGAAATCCAGGGCAATGAGAGATAAACGCAGTAAAATCTTGGCGGTTGATGATACGACTGACAACTTATTTATTATGCAGGCTATCCTCTCCGAAGAAGGCTACTGCGTCAGTACAAGTTCTAGCGGACTTGATGCTTTAGCTTTAGTTGAGGAGTCGCCCCCAGATTTACTCCTGTTGGATGTAATGATGCCAGAAGTAGACGGTTACGAAGTGACTTACAGAATTCGCTCAAATCCTCAACTTCCCTTTATCCCCATCCTGTTAATTGCGGCTGACAACTCAACAACCATAGCAGATGGACTCGACTTGGGGGCTGACGATTTCGTTTGCAAGCCCATCCAAGTAAATGAGTTGCTGGCTCGCGTCCGTAGCCTCCTCCGGCTCAAACATAGTATAGATGCCATGCAGGAAGTGACAAAGGCGCGAGAGGATTTTGTGGCTCGTCTTACCCACGACTTGCGGATTCCCCTAGTCGGCGCTGATAGAATGCTGACCCTACTCCAAAGAGGGAAATTTGGTGAACTGCCCGTTCAAGCGGTAGAGGCGATCGCAACCATCGGCAGCAGTAACCAAAATTTGCTTTCGTTGGTCAATACTTTACTGGAAGTTCACCGATTTGAATCTGGTTGCAAAACTCTGGTGCGCGCCCCCTTTGACCTCAAAAAACTGGTCAAAGAAGTCGTTAAGGAACAGGAGGCTGTGGCTATTGATAAAGGACTTGTCCTAACTTTCGACGACTCTGACCCGCAACCACTAAGGATTGAAGGCGATCGCCTCGAACTCCGCCGAGTCATCACCAACTTAGTGGGAAATGCCATTAAATTCACCGATTTTGGTTGTGTGAAAATCGTTGTTCGTCCAGATGCCAAGTCGGTAAATATTACCGTGGAAGACACCGGCCCCGGCATCAGAGCCTCAGAACAAGCTTCGCTGTTTGAACGATTCCGCCCCGGAAACCATGCTAGAGCAGGTTGCGGCCTGGGGCTGCACTTGTCTCACCGGATTGTAGAAGCCCACTCTGGCAGTATTGACGTGGCATCAACAGTGGGTCTAGGCAGCACATTTACTGTACGTCTCCCTATCTCGCTCTAAAAATCTTGTTTGGATACAAAAGAGCGCATACGTTCTATTTTGGGCACACTCGTGCCACTGAATTACAATTGTCCTTTTTTTGAATAAACCAACCATGAATAAAATTAGCGTTGCCTTAATTGAAGACCACCACCTGACAAGGGCTGGAATCAAAGCAGCTTTAGAAGACTGCGAAGAACTCGAATTTATCGGAGAGGCAGCTAACGGTCTGCAAGGGATAACTTTACTGGAGAAAACCCGGCCTGATGTAGCGATCGTTGATATCGGACTACCGGGGTTGGTAGATGGGATTGAATTGACAAAAAGATTCAAAGAATACGTACAAACTTCCAAAGCCCCAAGCGTAGATAACCAACCGAAAGTGTTGATTTTGACGATGCAGGATAACGAGGAATCAGTGCTGGCAGCTTTTGCAGCGGGAGCCGACTCTTACTGCATGAAAGATGTCAGTTTTGAAAAATTAGTGGAAGCTGTTGTTGAGACAAATGCTGGCGAAAACTGGATCGATTCTTCAATTGCTAGAATCGTTTTGGCTCGCATGAATAACCCTTTCAAGGAAGCTGTTAACAAAGCCCCCATTTCCACTGTGTCAATCAATGGAGTTGAGCCAGAGTACAGTCAGTTGTTAATGGCAAACCCTTTAACAGAACGAGAAAAAGAGGTTATAGCGCTGATTGTCGAAGGTTGCAGTAATGAGGAAATTTGCAAGCAGCTATACATTTCCCTCGGTACTGTGAAAACTCATGTGCGTAATATCCTTAATAAGCTGTCTTGCGACGATCGCACTCAAGCTGCTGTCAGAGCCCTTCGCGCGGGTTTAGTTGACTAAATCCGTTTCAAGAGCAACCGCTTGGTGGATAATACAACAGAGACGTTCCGAGCAATCTAAGCTATCTATAGCAATCCTTGCAGGAGTCGTAAAAATTTTACCCCACCCCGACCCTCCCCGATGCCTTGGGGAGGGAGTAAGAAATTCACAAATGATTTAGGATTGCTATAGACCAGGGTCGCGATTAGAGGAGGTGCAGTGCCAGTTAATGCCGACAAACCACACTTGTGGAAACCCGATATTGCCCTGTCGGTAGACTTCTATAACAATTGGTTCATGCAGTTCGCTCCAAAAGCCTACCGCGACACTCGCATTGCTACAACTCAACAAGTTGAATCCGCCTTAGCAGAGACAGCCAATCTGACCAACATCACGTCCGCATTATTGCGACAGCATCCAGAGGTTTTGCCCATTTTACGCATGGCGGCAGCGCCGCCAATTGCGCGCGATCGCCTGATCGGTTTAGCAGGAGTGTCGCCCAACCTGGTCAAAAATATGGAAGAGAAACAACGAATTCCGCCCCGGGCAGACATTGCAACTCTGGATGCTGAACTAACAAAAATCAGTCAAATTATTGCACGGCTACTTGACAAAGATATTTTTCCTTGGCTAGGAAGCGGACAGCAGCCAATGGAGACTGAAGTTCAAAGAGCAGCGACAATTGTTGCCGATCGCCTTTGCGGTGCTATTTCTGACCCGATCGTTCGTAACGCTCAAGAACGAAGGCAGCTTGCTATGATTAAGCAATGGTTGGAACAGCGCGATTATTCCTATGTTAGAGGAGGAGCCGGATTAAGTTTTGAAACCATGCAGCCTGGGACTTTCTCGTTTCGGCTCAATATCCCGGTACTTTTACAGTCCGGCAGCAAACAAATTAATATCCCTATTGACGTTGTGATCGCGCCAATTAATTCGAGTCCTGGTGAATTCCCGTTACTGATTGAAGCGAAATCTGCCGGTGACTATACCAATCCCAATAAGCGACGCAAGGAAGAAGCTATTAAAATGACTCAATTGAGGAGTAGCTACGGCAATAACGTGCGTTTTATTTTGTTTCTTTGCGGTTACTTTGACAGTGGCTATTTGGGTTACGAAGCGGCCGAAGGAATTGATTGGGTTTGGGAACATCGGATTGAGGATTTGGGGCTGTTCGGGATATGAATGTAACTGCGAAAACTGAATTGGCACGAATGTTGCGGCAATCGCAACTGGATGGAGCTAGAACTCAGGCTCAGCGAAATAAGCTAGGTCAGTTTGCTACGCCTCCTGTATTGGCAGCAGATATCCTCAAATATGCTTCAATGCTGTTGCCGTCAGACATTAAGATTCGTTTTCTCGACCCGGCTTTTGGTACAGGTTCTTTTTACTCGGCATTATTGCAGCAATTTCCGCGATCGCAGATTGTTAAAGCAGTCGGCTATGAAATTGACCCCCATTACGGGAACGAAGCGATTAAGCTTTGGAGTGACACTTCGCTACATCTAAATATCGCTGACTTTACCCAGGCAACACCCCCTGACTCTGACGACGCAAAAGCTAACTTAGTAATTTGCAATCCCCCCTATGTCCGGCACCATCATTTGAACCGAATTGAAAAGCTGCGGCTGCAACAGCTAGCACAGCAAATAGCGGGAGTCAAACTCAGTCAGTTGGCTAGTCTTTACTGCCATTTCTTGTGCATTGCGGATGCGAGTATGGCTGTTGGCGGCTTAGCGGGGTGGCTGATTCCCAGTGGATTTATGGATGTGAATTACGGACGGCAAATTAAAGATTACTTGCTAAATCGCGTTACCCTACTGCGAATTCACTGTTTCGATGCTGCTGACGCGCAGTTTGAAGATGCACTCTGTACGTCAGCAGTGGTTTGGTTTAAGAAAGCTTTGCCACCTGCTAATCATGCTGTTGAGTTTACCTATGGAGGGAGTTTGACAGCATCTAAAATGTCGCTGATAATGTCGGTGGAGTCGCTACGCAGTGCAGCTAAGTGGACTAAGTTTGGGCTGATGTCTGGTAGTGTGAATTCTCAAGAGCAGCCGTTGAAACTTAAGGACTTATTCACTATTAAACGGGGGTTGGCGACGGGAGCGAACAATTTTTTTGTGTTGACACCAGAGCAAGTTTCTGCATACCAATTGCCCCTTGAATTTCTCAAGCCAGTTTTGCCTAGTCCCCGGCTCTTATCAGTTGATGAGATTGAGGGCGATCGCTTGGGAAATCCGATTATCGATCGTCGGCTATTCTTACTATCGTGCGATTTGCCCCCTTTGGAGGTGAAAGCTAAGTATCCGTTGCTTTGGGAATATTTGCAGATGGGAGTAAGGCAGGGAATTAGCGATCGCTACCTGTGTAAGCATCGTACTCCCTGGTATTCGCAGGAAAAGCGTCCCCCTTCCCCGTTCCTCTGCACCTATATGGGCCGTCAGGATACTGGTAGAGGTAGACCTTTTCGATTTATCTTGAATCATTCAATGGCGACGGCTACCAATGTTTACTTGATGTTGTATCCTAAACCTGCTCTTGCCAAAGTGCTTTTAGAGAAGCCAGAATTGCTTAAGGAGGTGTGGCAGGCGCTCGATCGCATTTCTGATGAGGCACTGATGGGTGAGGGGCGTGTATATGGGGGTGGATTGCATAAGCTAGAGCCAAGGGAATTGGGTAATGCTCTAGCTGAAAGGATTCTTGAGCTTTTACCCGACTCAGGAATTACTTACTTCATTAATAAACGATAAATAGTTTTGTTTAACAAATTCTTTCAAACTTTCTGGAGGACGAGTACGGGGAGCAAAGATAACCATTGCATTTTTCACCCCACACTCTATTCGTTTCTTAGGCTTAATTGAAAACCTGGGCAACAAACTTGTAATAGATTCCCATATAGCTTCACACTGCTTTACAAAAAACCAAAAAACGTACTTGCCACGGACCATAGCCCACGAACGGTCATGGCTACGAATTTCATTTTCTGCATCTGTAATCTTATAGTCTTCACAAATATCACAACCAATTTGTTTAGCTGCTTCTTGCAGTAAAATATTTCGCTCAATAGGAACAAGTTTTGCTTGAGAGAACGAGAAAATCTTAGCAAGCTCTAGATTATTCAAATTTGGCTTATCACCTAATCGTTTCCACAGTAGGATCTGCCCCATTAGGGGCATAATCGCTTCAAAAAATATATTCTCATTCTCCCGAAGAATCTGTTTTATAGATTCCTCCTCTTCTAGTGTCAGTTGTGTAATCTGATAAATGTCAGAAAGCACCCCCATAAGTATTTGGTCTTTTAAAATAGAATTTTCTATCGAGTAACCATCTGTTATGTATATATTAGTTTCTAACTGTTGTGGTGGATTTAGGAAATCTTGCAAGTCTCGATCAATGAAGAAGCAAATTCTATTCTTAGAGTAATCAATCCAGTTGAAGCTTTGGAAAGAGCGTAATACTTTGTCCTTATTTCCAGATGGAATTAATTTAACTGACCATCCTTCAGGTAGCTGAGTTTCTATTAAGCACCTATAGAAAGCTGGATCATCTTTACCTTCAACAAATCCATAAACACACTGGGCATCTTTTTTATACATCAATAGAAAGTTATGATATGCCTCGTCAACCTCATTAAGGGCTTTATTGTGTACCTCCAGCATTGAGGGCTTTATATTGGTCATAGCGACGTAAACTCCCCTAGAGAGTGAGCGTAAGGCTTTAGCTCGTTATCATAGATAAAGGGTGAATGAGTAACGGCTACTAGACCTGCACAAAAATCTCCTTTTTGTATATCAACGAGGAATCGTTTTTGCCAAGGAACCGAGAGCGATAGTTCTGGTTCATCAATTAACACAAAGTAGCGTGACTGTCCTGAAAGGTATAGATGGCTAAATAATGAAACTATTTGCTTCTCTCCAGAGGATAAATCGCTTAGTTGAACTGACTCTCCAGCATGATATTCAAACTTTGGGCGTATGTAAAACTTAAAAGAAGTGCTATCGTAGACGAACTCCTTATCCAAAATGTACTCTGAACAAATTTTGCAGAAAGTCGCTATTTTGGACTCTTCAGCTTGTAATGATTTCTGGAAATCAAGAATTTTGAGAAAATAGTGACCAATAATTTGCTCTCGCTCAGAGGGATTATCTTTTTTTCCTCTAGCTTCTTGGATTTCTTTAAACCATTCATCACGTTGATTCTGACCTACAATAGACTCATTCACACGATCAAGAACAGATTTGATTTCACGATCAGACAAATTGTCGAGTTGTTGTTGAATATCCTCCCTTCGGTACGCTGAAGATACTATGTCACCAAAATGTCTAAGAGTTAATATATCAAGATTTTTGCTTTGAAATTCCTTTAATCTATTACATTCTTCCTCTATAGAAACCTCAACGTCTTGCATACCAAACTCTACAAGTTCAATATAAGCTTTGTCGCGCTTCGATTTTGATGGTCGCATCTTTTGACGACGCAGATCATCAGGATCAAGCCAGTCAACTACGCTTGCAAGTTCTTGCTCAATTCGGCGGTATGTCGGTAAATAAATAACTTGAGCATCAATTTGCTTAATAATATCCTGTAGGGTTTGATTGACTTTTTCTGTAAATGTATTATCTTCGTCATCGAAAAAATTGAGTTGTTCGAGAAGATAACCGACTGGGATACCATACGATCTAGCAATTTTTTCAATACTTTCCTGTGTTCTGAGAGCTTCATTAGATTCGCTGATTTCTATCAGAATTCTTTGCCGTAAAGAGGAAGATAATTTGCGTAAGGATCTCTTATTAATTTTGTCCATCCAAGCGCTAATATCAGAATGAGAGATTTCTATTTCTTTTTCATCTATAGTTAAAATAGCAGATTCAAAGCGAAAAAGGCTTAGTGAGCGCCAACGCCCTGCTAAGAGATTGAATAATATGCGAAGGAAAGTGGTTTTGCCAGATCCATTTTCACCAACAAGAATCAAAGTGTTATCTCTGATCCGAGCATCAATAGATTTTTTGGTTTGGTATAGTCCCTTTATTTGTATTCTCTCAAGGTTTGCACTCATTTTAAAATTAATGCCTCTCTATCGTATATAAAGTGCAAGTGTTCAATCCCTAAATTTACGCTTTTCCACAGGTTCCACCCAAATCGTACAAAATCCTGAATTAGCTGGTCTTCCCGCCACTTCCAAAGTCACCCCCAGACGCTTGACATCCTTCTTACACTCTAAATTAGTCAGACTATCCGAATTCCACTTCATCAAATTCTGAGCAAACTTCCCCTCCCCGCTAGTCGCCCACCGCAAAGCCTCCGCCTGCTCCTGAGTCAAATGAACCGGTTCCCCCGGCGCAAACCCTCCTTGCGACCAAAGTAAACCCATCCATCCCATCAAAGCACCTATACCCAAAGTCGTCAACAGAATACCCGCCGCAACCACCAAAGAACGCGCAGAAGTCGCCACCCTCCTCAATTCCGTCTGACGCACCAGAGAATTCACAGCCTCAGCAATTTGCCCCTCTTGCTTCTCAACCGCCACTCGCTCGTAACTTGCCAAAGTCTTATTAATCCGCCCCACCCACCGATCGAACGCTAACTCAAAATCTTCCGGTTTCGGACTCTCTTGAATCAACACTTCCAAGCGGCCAGTCGCCAACAAAATCAGAAAAATCGGGTCAGTTGGCTCAATTTTCCCCTTAAAAGCCAACTCCAAAACTTTGCGCCGATACTCCTCAGATTGCCCCTCTAAAGCAATATCCAGCAAAGATTTAGTATCAACAGCACCATAACTCACGGCAACATCCCCGTAGTTTCAAACGCTTCGTAAGCTGACAACATAAACGACTTAATTCGCTGCCGGCCCAACACCCCAAGTTCCTGACTATTCCTGGCCAAATCAAAAGTTATTCCCTGAGCATCTATCGCATTCCTTTCCCGCGAATAAAACTTAGGAAAATCAATCACCTTCACCTCATACTTTTTAATCGCATTCTGCACTTCCTCCATCTCTTCCACCGAACTCCAATCATCCTCCAATCCCAAATTACGGACAAGGACGTGAGCAATCTTATTATCAAAATGCTTAACTGACTTTAAAAAGAGTTGCACGCTATCGTAGCCCCCCGTACAAATAAACCACTTGCAAAAACTAATACGAGACTGCTTCCCCAACTCAATTAAATTATTCCTTCCCATCCACTTAGTTACCAAAGGATAAACCTGAGCCGGTAAATTGACAATTACGCTCTTCTCAAACACCAATTCAAAAATCCGATCCGCTTCGTAAAACTTCTTTTCATCCTCGCTAAACAGAGCTTCACGGCATACGCTCTCATAGATTCGAGATACATCAGGATTAGAGCGATCGGTATCTACGGCAAAAAATGGAAAATTATTGTCCAAAAAATACTGAATCAAAACCCTAGCAAATAAGCTCTTGCCAACCCCGCCTTTCTCTCCATCAATCAGATGAATTTTAGTAGCAGGTTTTTCAACCTTCTCTAACCCGCACTCTTTGAAACCATTCGAGTTTTCTATCGCTGTATCCATACCTGAATCTCCTCCTTCATCTACCTGTTTAACCACAGAATCTGTTAGTTGCACTTGATATTTCGAGTTTCTACTTCTACTTGCCATGTCAAACTGTCCTATTTCAGGTTAATTTCCTAACACAAATACACTTATTTCTGCTTTGTATGGATAGCTAATCACTGCCCAACCAGCAAGAAAATGTGCCTAATATCTAACTAAATTCGCAAATACAATACAATGACTAGCATTCCTGTATTTGCAGAGGTAATTATGGTCAAATTCCGCTCAATAATTGAATCTCATTCATGCGAATCCTGAATCATCAAAATCCTCGCCACCCTCTAATTCAAAGAAGTCATCCGCAGTCAATCCGCTACGAGTGGAATGGTTAAGAGGCGTCAAGCTTTCCACACCGTAAAGCAGAGAACAGTCTGCCTCCTCAATACCAGCAGGTACTTCTCGCGAAGATGGTATTTGGGAAATAGGCATTCCCCCTATATTAGTAGGAGGATATTCAATCCCGCCTCGCTCGCGCAAATAGAGAGCGTGCTTTTCCAGAGCATAGACGGCATTTCTAAATAACCGCCCTAAAATAACTGGATCGATATTCTCTTTTTCCAGATATGCTAGCGGCAGCCAGTAAGGTCGCAGAGATTGGAGAATCATTTCTCTCGAAGGCAGCAATAAATTGCCTTTAATATAGGACATCAAAACTCCATCATCAGTAGATTTTAAAGGCTGATAGCGCCACAAAAAATCCACCCTTTCTTTTTCCTTAGCCACGACCAACTATCTCCTGTAAAACGGAACCTTTTGACCCACAAACAGCGGATTCTGTGACCTGAGAATTGAACTGCTTTTTCAAATTGGCCTTGAAATACGAAAACATCCCATAGACATCATTGAGCCGATTTTCAAACCCTTTCTTTGACAAAATAGGTGGCATAGCAATTTCGGCATTCCAAATAATTGGGAAGCGATCGTAATGTTCGTTTAACTCCTTGCGGAGATAATCAGCCGTCCCACCGCAGAACACCAGTTCATCGCAATCTGGCGGCAAATTCTCATCCAACCAACTGGTCAGACTCCGCGCATACTCAGGCCGCGCCTCTTTGATTGCTGCTATCATCTGCTGCACTTCTTCAGCTCGCCCTTGCTTAGTCGTACTGCGAGCCAACCGCATCAAAGGAGCTGCCTTGAACTCAGCCCCCGCTGCTACAATTGCTGGAGTCAATCGCTCAGCAGTCTGCCCTGAAGTCCTAGCTACCACCCTCTCCACCATGCGGATGAAGCCCAAATCGCTCGTTTTTCCCGGCCTGACATCTCCCCGCTGAGCCACCAGCAGGCTAGCATTGCGGTAGCCAATCATCGCGATCGCGCACACCCGCTCTTTCAAAACAGAGCCGACTTTCTTGTTGTGCATCAGGTAAATGCCACCCCCCTCTGGCTTGCAGTTAAACGCCAACAATTCCACGCTCATCTGACCTGTGGGAGTTTGGTAATCTGCTAAAGCTTCCCGCAGCAACCGCTCGAACCTCCCCCGGTCTTCATATTCCCCCGGTGGCAACAACACGGCGATCGCCGCCGTAAATTTCTCCGGCAAATTCAGCTTTTCCTTAATGGCCCACATCCCAGCCAGAGTTTTGTGCAGCGCCCTCTCGTACTTAAGCTCCGAAAGGCCAGCATTGGCGTGAAACCTCTCTTTCGCCAAATACCCTACTGCCCTGTAATCGTTCCTAAAGGCAACCCAAGCCGTATTCTCAGGCTCGGCTGACCCCAATTGGTCTCTGCCATAAGCCAAAATTGATTCGTGCGGTACAGATACGACCTCCGGTTCCATGCACAGCAGTCGAATTTGATTCTTTGGCCCTGCGTAAAGAATTTTGGTAGCTGACCCCCCGTAATCGCAGGCCGCGATCGCTTGAGGCCAGATGGTTTCGATAGTAGTTTCGCTCATATCGCAGGTCTTCCTAATTGAAGTTTCAAGAGTGGTAAACAAACAGCCCTGTACGGAAAGGACGTGCAGAAATAACCCTTACGCTAAGCCAAGCGTGCCACCTCAAAAGAAGGCTGTAAAACAACAGCTATTCAAGGATTAAAACGCACTTACTACTTATTAACCCCTCCTAAAACCTTCCCTCCCTCAGCCTGTTGTCTGAATCCCAGCATCTACAAAAATCGGACTCACGGCTTAGGCTGGGACAGAGCTTTTGGTAGCAAGCTGTGTCAGAGGTGCGTGCAAACTGCTTTCTCTAACGGGATAGCACCCCGTTAGAGGAGAGCGCTGCTGCCAGCCTGTCGCTGTTCAATGGAAAATTTTCCATTAGACAGACATCTCGAAAAAAGATGTAGAGACAAGGGCGATCGCGTATGCAAGCAAAAGTGGAAGAGCACGCATCATTGATTTTCCCAGATGTCTATTGGAAATTCCCACGCCTGTTAAGTTCAGCCAAATCTGGCTCTGGGCCACAGTGACAATGGAAAATTTTCCATTGGAAATTCCCACGCCTGTTGAATTCAGCCAAACCTGAGTCTAAGCCCTAGAGCGCCAGTCCAGTAAAAGAGCTTGACAAAAAGCAGGAAGTATGTTGTACAAAAAACTCACGGTGAGGCACTC
>NZ_JAUBTO010000191.1:0-12200 GCF_036702495.1 Microcoleus sp. C2D2
CGCAACTTTCGTCCAGCAGCCAGCATAGCGCCTCCCGCCATCAAACCCCCCACAGTCATCGGTTCGGGAACCGCCTCAGCTTTTACCGTTCCCACAGAACCGCCTTTAATAAATACAGCAGAATCTAACAAGCCATCGCCCACATCTTTAATGCGGATGCTGAGAACATTCGTCTGATTTGGCTTGAGCAAACCCTCAAAACCTAAAACTTTAGTAAAACCGTCCAGCTTAATGATGTTAGCAGCAAGACCTGTCAAGCTTGGGTTGTCAATATAGTCTGGGTGATCGCTAGAGCGATTATATCTATCGGGAACAAGATTATTAATCGTAACTGTTTTTGCGTCGGTCAATTTTGCGAAATTAGTGCCGTTCAGCAGCAGTTCAAAATCGTCATTATATCTAGAACTGCCGTACTCAAGAAACTCCTCAGAACCAAATACATATTCAAAGAACAACTTTTCAACCGTAGAATCAGCAAAAAAGCTAAGGTTTAGCTGAGTAAAATCCCCCTCTTGATCCAAGGGCAAAAAGTCCGTGCTTAAATCGCTGCCACCCAGAAAGTCGTTATCTTTCCGATTCTGACCCGGTAGATCGGTGACTTTACCAGTGCTCAGAACAACACCTGATATCAAACCGAAGGGGTCATTAGTGAAAATACCAGAAGCAGCCGCATTACCCGTAATTGAAACAGAGAAATTACTCAAGCCGCCTGTATTAGCTCCCAATAACGTATTTTTTAAAGTCTCAATGTCATTAGTTGCCCCTACCGACAATGCCATTGCTGGCGCTGCCAACAAGCTCATAGCAGTAGTTAATGTAGCAGTTAAGGCAGCAATTTTGTGAGTAATTCTCATAAGTTTTATCGCAAAAATACAAACATCGTTCTGTTGACAATTTCATTGTTACATTACATAACAATCAATGTCTAGTGCCTTTACAAGAACTTTATATTTAAGTTGATTTATGCTTTTTGTGTGAAGTTTTTTGGTAATTATTCGCAGTTAGTCTGCCAATAAAATTCACCGAAATAATACCGCAATAATACGGATGCAAAAATATACGTACACAGGCTAATAATTTCAGGACTTACGCACTGCAGCCCAAAGAAACCGGGTTTTGATAGCGTTGACGATCGCCAACATGACTAATGACTAATACCAAATCCGGCTCAAATACCCCTTTTATCATTGCGCCGTTTCAACCGCTGCATAGAGTCAAACTTTCGTCCTAGCGAGCGAAGGACAAGCCAGATAAAGGGGGTATTTGAGCCGGATTTAGTATAACAACTGATGAAAGATCACCCCGCCCAAAAACAAATTCAAGCCCCCGACTCCTGTCGTGGAGAGATAAAAATTTTAGACCCTTGTTCAAGGTCCCAGATTCATCTGTGGAGTAAATCTAAAATCCTTGAGTCGCCGAAGTCTCGCCCTCCTCTAAAATCTCTAATCTCTAATCGACTGACTGAAGACTAAAACCCCCTTGCTTCTCCTTCCCCGCGCCCATCGGCAGCCCCTTCCAACCAACCATCCGCAGTCAGGACGATCGCATTGGCATTACCCCAGCCGTCACTTTCGACAATCAGGTGTCCCCGCCGCCGTAACTCCGAAAGCGTCGCAGCCTCAAAACCTCCCCGTTCCACCATCAGGCGATCGGGCTGCCACTGATGATGCACCCGAGGTGCAGACACAGCATCGCCGACATTCATGTCGTAAACCAACACATTAAGCACAATTTGCAGCACCGTGGTAATAATCGTGCTGCCTCCGGGAGCCCCCGCAGCGAGGCGAAATTTGCCATTTTCTGTCACGATGACCGGCGTCATGCTCGATAAAGGAGTCTTCCCCGGGGCGATCGAATTTGCGTCCCCGCCCACCAAACCAAACAAATTCGGCACTCCCGGCGCCGCTGCAAAATCATCCATCTCGTTGTTGAGCAAAATTCCCGTACCCGCCGCCACGACTCCAGCCCCAAAACCGCCATTCACCGTAAAGGTTAAGGATACAACATTGCGCTCTTTGTCAACTACCGTGAGGTGGGTTGTTTCGGGAGACTCCCACACAAAGCGGCTCAAAGTTTCAGCGTCAACAGCTTTTACCTCCCCCGAAGGTCTGGCTTTTGACATTTGGATTTGCGATCGTCTCAATTTGCCATAATTGCTGCTAGTCAGAGCTTTGACCGGTACCCTCACAAAATCCGGGTCGCCCAAATACTGTGCCCGGTCAGCATAAGCAATCCTCATGCTCTCCGCGAGTAAATGTAGCGTATCTGGACTTTGCCTCCCCAACCTCTTGAGATCGGTATCTCCCAGAATATTTAAAATTTGCAACAAATGAACGCCGCCGGAAGAAGGAGGCGACATCGCACAAATTTCGTAAGTGCGAAAGTTGCCACAAACCGGATTTCGCCAAATCGGCGTATAGTGTTTCAAATCTTCGAGAGTGATAATGCCGCCGTTTTTAGCCATGTCGGCGGCGATCGCCCGCGCAATGTCCCCGGTATAAAAACTTTGCGGATTTTCAGCAATCTGCCGCAATGTCCGCGCCAAATCCCGCTGCACCAAAAGCTCCCCCGGCTGGTATAGAATGCCACCACGAGTAAAAACCTTCCGCGCCGCCGGGTTTTTTTCGATCGCATCCTGTCGTCGCCGGGCAGCCGCGGTAAACCGCGAACCTACCGGAAAGCCATTTTCAGCCAGGGCGATCGCCGGCGCCACCACCTGGGCCCAAGGCAACTTACCATACTCCCGCTGCACCGTATAAAGTCCAGCAACAGTACCCGGAATCCCCGCCGCCAAATGCCCGTCCAGACTTGCCCTTTGGCGCACCTTGCCTTGCTTGTCGAGGTACATATCCCGCGCGGCCCTTCTCGGAGCTCGTTCCCGGAAATCCAGCGCTTGCACAGTCCCCGTTTCGGCCCGCCGCAGCAGCAAAAAACCCCCGCCGCCGATACCCGCCGAAAAAGGCTCCACCACCGAAATCGCCAAAGCCGTAGCAGCCGCCGCATCCACTGCATTGCCTCCCTGTTGTAGCAGGGCCAGCCCCGCAGCGCTCGCCAGAGGGTGAGCCGAAACTGCCATCCCCTGTTTGCTGCGCTGCTGCTGCAAGTTTGGCTGTAGCTGCTGCTGGCAGGCACCGCCCACCAAAACTGTTAGGAAAAAAATATAAATTCGCACTTTACCGATTAACTTTGAAAACATTTTCCCCCCGGTTTGCGATAGATCGCACTAAAATTGAAGAACATTCTTCTCAAGGCATAGATTTAATTTCACTTCTGATAATAATCCTTAAATACCGCAAATTTACTATTCAAATCAGTCCGATAGCTTTGTTGAATACACTACACTCTAAGTCTAATTCTCGGAAATGTTAAGTATTGGAAAAAAAATAAGTAGACATAGCAGGCGTCTCGAGCCCCTGCTATAATGGGTACTTAAGTCAGTAGAACAACCTCAAACCAAAATTCAAAGCAACGTTATGAAGGCCAAAAATATCGGTGCACTCATCGCCGGAATAAACGCGAAAAACATGACTAACAGAGCGAGCGAAGGTGCGATAGATAAAAAGTTAAACACCGAAAAAGTCAGCAGTGGTTCGCCCGCAGTCCCCGAAGCGCCAACCACCCTAGAAGAATCAGCAGCGTCTGAAATTAGCACAAGTTTTCACCCAGAAAAAGTTAGCATTATTATGCCGGTATTCAACGCCAAAGACACAATTGGCGAAGCGATAGAATCTGCGCTCAACGGCACTCACCGGAATCTAGAAATCCTAGTAATTGACGACGGTTCGACCGACGGTACGGAAAACACCGTCACCGACATGGCCCAGAAAGACCAGCGAATTAAGTATTACAAAAACCCCACAAACTTAGGAGCTTACAAATCCCGAAATCTAATGATAGAAGCAGCAACCGGACAATTTATCGCCTTTTTAGACAGCGACGACACCTGGGAACCAAACAAACTAGAAGAATGCTTGAAAATGTTAAAACAGCACCCAGAAATTAAATCAGTCGGTCACGCCCTCCGCTATATAGACAAGCGCGGCAACAAAGTCGGGTACATCCCCACATATCCTACAAATCAAAAAGAATTGCAGGAGGTTCAAGAAAAGGGTGAGCTTCCCTGGGTTTTTCCGACAGCTTTAGTAGTAGAACGAGAAGCTATCCTAGAAATCGGAGGATTTTTAGAGTGGAAAGTGGCAGCAGATACCGAACTCATGGCCAGACTAGCTCAAAAGCACGGGATGCTAGCTACAAAAATGCCCTTAGGAAACTACCGAGTTTTGGGCAACTCTTTAACCGATAAATATTGGTTTGACAAGCGTCTAGCCATAGACTGCGTTAAAGAAAACCAACTGCGGCGGATTCGCGGTCAATCAGAGTTAACATTGACCGAATACCGAGAAATCTTTTTCCAAAACCTGCCGCCATTGAAAAAACTCAATAAGTTAAGAGAGATTGCGGCAACTCGCTTCATGAGAAAAGCCGGAGAAAGCTGGTTAAATCGGGAGATTTTATCGACTCTGGTTTACGGAATTGCCACAACAGCGCTAAACCCTCAAGCCACTGTCCACAAAATTAAGTGGATGAAATATCAGAAACAATTAAATCAAGAATTTCTCTAATTAGCTGTTGGGCTACTACAGGTAGCCCAGCGGACGCTGCCGCATTCCTTCAGTAGCTAAACAGTTAACAGGAATTACGCAGAGATTCTGCTTGTAGGCCCAGAAATGCCAGCGTTTTTATTAACAACAGGACTTACGCAGAGATTCTGCTTGTAATGTAAAAATTGCTTCTTTGCACAAGTCGTCTAAAAATTCTCACGCCCTGGCGAAAGCCCTCAGAGGCTACAACAGACGGTTATGCGTCAGAAAATTAGCCGTCAAATCGGCCCATAACCTCGTCAAATCTGCTTCTAGGTCCCCTACGGTCGATCGCGCTCAGGCTTCTAGCCTGTTATATTAACTTTACGTAGGTAAGCTCAGTGCAACTTTTAAATAGAAAGCCAAGCAGCGGAAAACACGGCATAAATCCTAATTCTCCCCCTATGCCCTACCCAACTCTGTCTTTCTTCTCTTCCCCCCAGGGAAGCAGGGCGGTTTCATTCTCGCTCGCCCCGATTGTTGATTGTCAATAAACTCGATACTATTTAATATTAAAATCAACCGTTTGCTTTGCTGGCAAACGGATTGAGGAATTACTGATTTTAATTTTCAGCGAAATCTATCCGGCGCTCTACCTTTTTAACTGACTACAAGTATGAGATTTTCCAGGCGAGAGTTCAACCATCTTTGTCCAGTCTTTACTGATAAAAAGCCTGACCAGCGGTAAAGATTAAGGGCGATGGTTTTGAGTATGGATAAATTAGTTACTGCTAGATAATGATGCCGAGGCCCTGTGTCTTATGCAAAAAATTACATCCTTGACCCAATGTAACTGATTCTCTATCAACCAATGACCCCGGATTTTTGACCCAAATGTTTCGGCATCTACGGATAAGCTGCTGATGTATAGCCTTTCGAGCTCTCATATGAGGTACTCATGGGCATAGGCCTCCGTGGCCTCCGTGGCCTCCGTGGCCTCCGTGGCCTCCGTGGGCATACCTCACTTTTTTGAGAACCGCTATAATAGGCAAGATGCTCGTAATCTTTTTTACCGCGAGTATCGCTTCTTTCTACTTTAACTAAGCTCCTAATTTGACCCCACTGCCAACAGTCAAAATCAGCGGATTTCAGCGGCTCAATATCAAATACAGCTACGTTTCTTACTCTCAGACGACCGTGACTGATATCTACCGTTTGGCTCTCACTTAATGGTAGTTGAATGGGAGCTTATTTTTACTGCTGGTTTAAACAGCTTTTTTTGATTCCGTTTCAGAGCGATAATATAATCATTTTTTGACTTGGTTATTAGAGTAGTTGTTTGTTTTTGACAGTGCAAAGCGTCCAAGGTGAATACTTGCCCGTGAGTGGTCTCCGTCAATACCTGCTATTGCACCTGTTTAATTTCTGAACTTTTTTTTTTCAAAACTTTGTAGTCTGAGTACCAAACCAGTGGTTTGACTGAATAAAGATACTATTGACACAAATGTTTGAGAATTATTGCCAGGATTTTTGCAGGTACTTTTGAGACATTTACCATCTATGGATACCCAATCACTGCCTTAAATTGGATTGGTTAAGCCTCGCGCCCATTGATTAAATATGTCTATTAAATCTGAGGTTTTAACCAGCATCATTGCTCGTCTAATCGTGGAATAATAGGGGACTTGTTCGTGTAAGAGTTGAAAAAAGTTAACAATCAATTTGTGGTGAAATGAGAGCAAATGCTGCCATGTCTCTATATCCCAGATGACCGAACATGACTCCAAAAATGACTAATAGTAATATCAATCATAAAGGATGTCTTTTTCCTAAGTTGTGGCGTGGCTTCTTGACTTTTTTGAGAAATATGATTAGAGTCAGCATATATATTTGTTTTTTGGCGAGCGCTCAAGATTTAATCGGACGAGCGATCGCTTTTAGCGATCGAACTGGAGAATGAAACAGCCCAGCCCAGGGAAGGAGTTTGATATAGGCAGTTAATTTGCTGAATTTTCCCTAATAAAAATTAACAAGGCTGTATAATGGCTCATGTACAGTGTGGTTGATTGTATGTACAAAATACC
This sequence comes from Microcoleus sp. C2D2, assembly GCF_036702495.1. Lineage (NCBI taxonomy): Bacteria > Bacillati > Cyanobacteriota > Cyanophyceae > Oscillatoriales > Microcoleaceae > Microcoleus > Microcoleus sp. C2D2. The sequence continues at coordinate 6,665 of NZ_JAUBTO010000191.1, forward strand.
ATCATAAACAGCATCCCGTTTTGGTCTATGCGTGCATACACCTCAGGCGGTGGAAAAAAGCTGTCCTTATCATCAAAGCGATCGGGACAGCCTGGCTGGGAACTTAACAGCTCAAACTTAGGCGACTGTGAATCGCACTCGATCGCAGTCGGGACGTTTCACAGTCGGCAATTTTCAGCTTCGGCAGAAAACCCTTACTTTTTCAGTGTTTTCATGCAGGGGTCATACCTGGCGAAGACCATACTTCGGCAAACAACTACCAAAGCACAGCTAATTCCAGTTATGAACAGCGAAAAAGTCAGTGTAATAATTCCTGCATTCAATGCTGCCGACACTCTGGCTGAGACAGTTGCCTCCGTACTCAATAGTACCCACAAGCATCTAGAAATTTTAATTGTTGATGACTGCTCTACTGACGCTACTGACAAAGTTGCTGCTAAGCTGGTCGAGCAAGATTCGAGAATTCAATACTTCCGGAATCCCCAAAATTACGGCGTTTCTAAGTCGAGAAATTTAATGATATATCGCGCCACAGGCGAGTATGTAGCATTTCTCGACAGCGACGATACCTGGGAACCCAACAAGCTAGAAGTTTGTTTGAAGATGCTCGCAGACAATCCAGAAGTCAAAGCTGTGGCTCACGCTTTGCGGTATTTAGACAAGCGCGGCAACAAGTTGAGTTACATTCGCACCTATCCTACAACTAAAGCAGAAATGCAGGCGATTAAGGAGACAGGCGAAAGCCCTTGGGTTTTCCCGTCTTCTGTTGTAGTCGAGCGCTCCATTCTTCTGAAAGAAGGCGGCTTTGCAGAAGATTGGCAGGTAGGAGAAGATACAGAGTTATTTACTAAAATTGCTCAAAAGTACGGTTTGCTAGCGGCGACAGAACCTTTGGGAAATTATCGAATTAGAGGGAGCTCTCTCACAGATAAGCACTGGCTCAAAAAGCGCATAGCTTCTGATTGTGTCAAAGAAAACCAATTGCGGCGCTTGCGGGGAGAAAAAGAGTTATCGCTCAACGAGTACGAACAGCTATGCTTTAATAATTTGCCGCTTTTGAAAAGGCTAAACAAATTCCGAGAAGTTTTGGCACTGCACTACATGAGAAAGCTGGGACAAAGTTTTTTAAATCGGGAGGTTTTACCGACTATTGTTTACGGCCTCGCTACCACAGTGCTCAATCCTCAAGCTACTCTCCACAAGTGGAAATGGATGAAGGGTGAGGAGAAGTTGAGTCATCAACCTGCAGAAGGTATCAGTCATTCGGCAGAATTAAACCCCCACCAATCATCTGAAATCGGGGGGCGGCCCTAAATCAGCTTATATGTGTATGCAGGTTTTAGTCAAGAAATTAGGTGATGCCAATCAAGCCGAATCGAAGCAGATCGCGCAGGGGCTGGTTAATACGCGATATTCGGGTTTTGAGCCGTATTTTGCTGTTAATATCCTGTGGAGTTAATTACCGCAATACCAACTACAGCGGCTTGCAGCCGTGCGATGGGAAACATTACAAAAATTTTTGAAAGTGGCGCTAGGATGTCAGCCTTGATTTATTCTGCCGCCAGCTTCAACCCTATACAGGGGGTAAATAGCAGGGTGCGCCCGCCGTGCTATTTGCCCCCAAAACAGTTACAATAAATAAGGTGTAAGTAAAAAGGAAAGTTTTTTGAATAAAAAAATGGTTGGCCAACCCCTTTTTAAGGCAGAAAGTAAAAGCAAAAATTTAGAAAAAATTCTGCCTTCTACCTCCAGAGGACGATCGCATTTTTACTTTGAATTAGATTGAATTTATGGACTGGCAAGAAATTTCTGGCAATTGGGTATTAATTCCGTCTAAACCGATCGCGATCGTACATTTTCTCGGCGGTGCATTTGTGGCGACAGCACCGCAACTCACCTATCGCTGGCTGTTAGAGGCTTTGGGGAATCAAGGATATCTTGTAGTAGCAACGCCGTTTGTCAATACTTTGGATCATATTGCGATCGCCCGCGATGTCCTCAACAAATTTGAAAATGCCCTCGATCGCCTGCGGGCCACTAAATTGCTCAAATCTTCCTATCTCCCCGTTTACGGCATGGGGCACAGCATGGGATGCAAACTGCACTTGCTGATCGGTTCTGTATTTGACGTAGAAAGGGCAGGCAATATTCTGATTTCTTTCAACAATTATGCGGCATCCGAAGCAATCCCGATCGTCGAGCAAATTTCCCCCGTCTTTAAAGTAGAGTTTACCCCTTCCCCGCAAGACACCAATCGCCTCGTTCAAGATAGTTATCAAATCCGGCGCAATCTTTTAGTCAAATTTAACGGCGACAACATCGACCAAACCCTGCTTTTGACTAATCTGCTAAAACAGAGATTTGCCGACATGATTACAGTTCAGACCTTAGCCGGCAACCATCAAACACCCTTGGGTCAAGATGTTAGCTGGCCTGTGGGTCAAATTTTTACACCCTTCGACGCGATCGGGCAATGGGTCAAACAAGAAGTGTATCGGGAATTAAATCAATTAAAACGGACAATTCTGCTGTGGCTGAATCCTCTATCAAAGGATTTTAAATCTTAAATTTAAGATTTTAGCTTCGTGATATTAAATAGAGAAATTACGCATCAACTCTATCTGTAGGGTGCTTATGGGCCCACCTGGCGCTACCAATAGTGTTGAAAAGCAGTTCACGGGGTGACAACCGCGTCAGAACATAGATAGAATCAAGGACATAGCCCTCATACCCCTCTGAAAAAATGGTAGTTTATTGCGCCTGAGTCTCATTAGTTCAGTAACAATGTCTTGACTTGCATTCCATGCCAACTCCCTCCGCTTCCCTGCGCCCAGGATTGACCATATAATCCTATCCAAAAACTACTGTGTCGCCTGATTGATCGTCCGCACTTTGTTAACCTACCCACATATTTTTGAATTCCCATATTCTTGATTTTTTGCCCTTGGAGGCGGGGCACAACTATAGGCAATGGCTATCAATAATATCAAACTGTTTAAACGCTGATTATTAGCGTGGCTCTTCTCGCGCATTATAACCACCAGTCTTACAATCTTTAAACATTGCCTCAATGCCACTCCGACATTTAAAAGTATTAATCCACTGCTTTAACTCGCCTAAATTAGTCAAAAGATACCAACGCAACATCTTCCTCTTTTCCCAGATATTTGCGGAGCCAATAAGCAGCCATATCAAAACTTCCAAATCCTTTTTGTTGGGTAACTTTTACATCAGACAAATAAAAGCTTTTCCCTGGCAGTAAAGCCATGTCAGACAAGAGGATGTAATCAGAATTGTTTTCTTGTATGTAGCGCCCTTGTTTTACCCTAAGAATAAAGTTCACTTTCTTCTGACCGAGCCAGTATGCCAGCTTGACGCTACCAAATTCCCGAGCGCCTAAAATGATAATTTTATAATCTGACAGTAACTCTAAAACAGGAGTAATTAAAGCTTGTTGTTCGCAGATATTACTACTTCCTTTCTTATCTAGCAATAGCCAGTATAAGGGAATACTCCTTTTTTGCCAAACCAGACGAGCGCATAAATACATTTTGCTCTCGCCCGCAGCGTGCGTGCGATCGCCACTTTCAAAGGTTTAGACTTTTTAAACTTTGCTTGTAATATTTTTTTAACGAGCGGGAACCATAAACTTTCAATCTTCAGGCAATCTAATTTCAAAAATCTTTGCAAGCTGCGTCTTCGGCTCTCAAATTGAATCGGATAAGGCATCAAAGTCCCCAGTAATTCGATACTAACTTGTTTTTGGCTTTGCAACAGATATACCAGGATTTTTAGAGTCAGGTATTCGACCGATATGAGTTGTTTTTCGAGATAGCTCTGGTAAAATAGAGGTAACATAATTTCTAGATGGGGCAACTTAAAAATTTACACCCCATCTTTTTTTAGCCTAAGTCACGCAGATCCGCCACAGCTGGGGTTTTTGACGGGGTTGTCACCCCGTGAAGAAAAGTAGTTTTCGTAAGTCCTAAAACTGCCAAAGGGATGTCTAAGCTATGCACTCATAGCGGCGATGATCCGACTTTTCGGACTGATTTGAGCCTGAGTGGTGAGTCAACATGGTGATAGGTGCATCCTAGGCTAGGTAAATTACCCCCTAAATTAATCGCCAATTGTTTGTCCACCTAAAGTTTCAGCACCCTGAGATGTTAAATTGTAGTTCTGCATCAATCCCTTGCTCAAGCACTCAAGATATACATTCAGTTTTTGGGAAATTATGGCAGGATAAGCTATTGTGCATTTAAACTGTGATACAAGGATTACCCTTGTTTTTGATTTTTCGTCCCCATTTAATAATTACACTCTCCTTCATTTAAGAGGGGATGTAATAAATACTCTAGCTCTTCAATTGATTTAAACAGTAGATTAGCAATATATTTTTTTGTCGAATGCCATCCCCATTCAATTAAGTTATACTCCGAGGCTCTATTCGGGGAGGAATTGTAAATGAAGGTTAGGCATTTCTGTTTCAAATTTTTTGAGGTACTCTTCTTTCTTATGAAAACTGGCACGATCAACGATGATAACTACTTTCGCTCCTTTCTCCGCAAATTCTGATGCTTGATTACCTGCTTCTACCCATTCATAAATTAACTTTGAATAAAAAATATAACTTTATAAAAATTATGTGAGTTGCCTTTATCTAGAAACTCTCTCGTTGCAATGCCATCTGTTTGATGAAGGCAGGCAAAGCAGTAATTTCATTGGTTTTTGACTCCATTTCGTAGGGTTCTAGAATCAAGCCCCGCTCGACAATATAAGCCGTGACCAGTATAATCGGCGGATTTTAGTCTACTGTCGGCTCATCGCTGATGGCTTCATAAGATCATCGCAGCACCTTGCCGTCGGTGGCAATGGTTTCAGAGGGCAAAGGTTGAATGCCCAAGAATCGAGATAAACAAGCCGAGTAATCCCGGTAATCGAGTCGCAACACCGTGTCCGCCGAATTGTGCTGTAAGACGGTAAGCCTCACGCAGGGCGGTGCTCCCCATGGCTACCAATTCATCACGGTAGGCCCAAAGCCAGTCTCCAACCGCCAGAAATCCACGATTTCCAGCCGTCGCCGACATAGTAAACAAAGCTAAACAGAGAGCTTGCATATGGCGCGTATCAGGCATGGCTGTAAAAGCTTCGACAATGACAAGTTGAGACATCGTAGACCGGTCCGAGAGTAAGAATCAATCCAAGATCATATCAGCGTTTCGATAAGAATGAAATAGCCCTGTAATATTTATAAAGCAATGTGTTAAGCTTGTATGTTTTTTTAGCTTATACTAAAAGAGTGCCTTTTTTTCTGTTTGTTTTGGGTTCAGATTCCACTCACTTTATTCGCTTCTGTGCTGTGATGGCGTCCCTATTTGAAAACTGTCGGGAGTATTTATCCATAACAACGATAGAATTATCAAGGAACCCAATTAAGCTGCTGTGCATCTAATTTGACAGTCAATTTTTCTACAATTCTTGTGGGACGGGCAGGAGAGCCCGTCTCTGTATTCAATTTAGATGCTCCGCAGCTTAT
>NZ_JAUBTO010000192.1:0-12182 GCF_036702495.1 Microcoleus sp. C2D2
ACTGGTCAACTATTTCTAATTTTAGTGCTGCTGATAACTCTGGCTTTTCGCTCATCTGACTACATTACCATATTTTTGGGCTCTCTGCGGAACTATTTTTTACCTGAATCCTTACATCAGGTGCTTCAGCAGACGCACTCTACAACCTCCGGTTTAAGCCGTGCTGATGCGAAACAACGCCTGAGCGAGTACGGCGCCAACAGCCTCAAACAAACACACAAATCGAGCGCATTGGTACTGTTGCTCAATCAGTTCAAGAGTCCGATTATCTTGATTCTGATTTTTGCGGCGCTGCTCTCGATTTTTCTGAAAGATGCGCTAGATGCCATCATCATTTTGGCGATCGTCCTGATCAGTGGACTATTAGGATTTTGGCAAGAGCGAGGAGCATCGAACGCTGTCGAGAAACTACTGGCATTAGTGCAAGTTAAAGCAACTGTGTTGAGGGATAATCAATCTCAAGAAATCCCCAATCAGGAAGTAGTTCCGGGTGATATTGTGGTGCTTTGTGCAGGTAAAAATATTCCCGGTGACTGTCTAGTTTTAGAGTCGAAAGATTTATCCGTCAATGAAGCAGCACTGACAGGAGAAACTTATCCGGTTGACAAACTAAATGGTATATTGCCGGCTGAAACTGGACTAAATCAACGCACTAATTCCCTCTATATGGGAACCAATGTGATTAGTGGAACTGGCAAAGCAGTAGTAGTTCGTACTGGAAAAGAAACTGAATTCGGCAAAGTATCCGAACGCCTGAAACTCAGACCTCCCGAAACAGAATTTGAACATGGGCTGAGCAAATTCGGCTACTTTTTGATGGAAGTAACGCTAGTTTTGGTGGCTCTAATTTTTGCCGCCAACGTCTACCTGCATCGCCCTGTACTGGAATCCTTTATGTTTTCTCTGGCGCTGGCGGTTGGTTTGACCCCTCAACTGCTACCTGCGATCGTCAGTGTTAACCTGGCTCGCGGTGCTCAGACAATGGCGAAAAAGCGGGTGATCGTGAAGCGCTTACCCGCGATCGAGAATTTTGGCAGTATGAATGTGTTTTGCACCGATAAGACGGGTACGCTGACGGAAGGAGAGGTGAAAATTCACTCTGCGGTTGATGTCGAGGGGAAAAATAGCGATCTGGTTTTACTTTACGCTTATTTGAATGCCGCATCTGAGTCTGGTTATGTAAATCCGATCGACAAAGCAATTCGCGAATACAAAACATTCGACATTTCTGGTTATCAAAAGCTAGATGAAGTGCCTTATGACTTTAACCGCAAACGTCTCAGCATCTTGTTCAAAAAAGACAGCACACATCTGATTGTTACTAAAGGCGCACTGAAAAATATTCTGGATGTTTGTTCAACCGTTGAAACTGCTGAAGGGAAAACGATCGACATTGCAGATCAGCGACAAAAACTCCACCAACAAGCGGAAGATTTGGGCAGTAAAGGATTTAGAGCCTTGGGTGTGGCTTATCGGGATTGCGATCGAGATTCCTTCACCAAAGATGATGAAACAAACATGACATTTATGGGCTACCTGGCGCTCTTCGATCCGCCAAAACCTGGCATCGCTGACACCCTCAAAGAGTTGCAACAGCTAGGAGTCACCCCGAAGATGATTACTGGAGATAGCAAGGCGGTTGCTATGAGTATTATTCAGCAGGTAGGACTGCCGGAACCAAAGGCTTTGACTGGATCTGAACTAGAAAAACTCAGTGATGAAGCCTTGATGCACCGAGTACAAGAAACAAATGTTTTTGCCGAGGTAGAACCAAACCAAAAAGAGCGGATTATCATTGCTCTCAAAAAAGCGGGGAATGTAGTTGGATATCTGGGAGACGGCATTAATGACGCTTCTGCGCTTCATGCTGCCGATGTTGGTATTTCGGTAGAAAGTGCTGTGGATGTGGCGAAGGAAGCTGCTGACATTGTGTTGATGGAAAAGGATTTGAATGTCCTGATCGAAGGCGTAAAGGAAGGACGGATTACCTTTGCCAACACTTTAAAGTATGTATTTATGGCAACGAGCGCTAATTTTGGCAATATGTTTAGTATGGCGGGAATTTCTCTGTTTCTACCTTTTTTGCCGCTGTTACCTAGTCAGATTTTGCTGACGAATTTATTAACTGATTTCCCAGAATTGACGATCGCAACCGATCGCGTAGACAAGGAGTTAGTCAACAAACCGCGTCGGATGGATATCAAGTTTATCCGCAACTTCATGATTGTGTTTGGTTTGCTGAGTTCCATATTTGATTACCTGACGTTTGGGGCGCTGCTATTCCTGCTGCACGCTCAACCACAACAGTTTAGAACAGGCTGGTTTTTAGAGTCTGTCATCTCGGCTTCGATGGTTGTGCTGGTCGTTCGTACCCGCAAATCTATTTTCAGCAGTAAACCTGGAAAATACTTGTTGATTGCGACGCTGGCGACCGTAGGAGTGACACTAATCATTCCCTGGACACCTTTGGGCACCCTGCTCGGATTTCGCCCGTTGCCGTTGAGTTTTATGCTGGTTCTGGGGGCGATTGTCATGCTCTACGTTACTGCGGCCGAGAATGTGAAACGAGTGTTTTACAGCCACGTAAAGTTTTAGTCGTCAAGGAATAGGGGTTGCAGTTAGTTGAATTTAAATTTTAACGAAACTTTGATCTCGATGAAATTCTTACATTTAAAGTCACTTTCTAACTAATCAGTATAAAACGACCTTTAACAAATCACAATTATGTATACCAGCACATCATCCAATAAATCACCGTTAAAATTCTTTTTAATGGTTTTTGCTCTTAATATTCCATTATGGGTAATTGGAACAATGGTCAAAGTTAAAGGACTTCCTCTGGATGTTCCTGTTACTGACTTTATAGCCGCCTTTACACCGTTAATAGCTGCCTGCATCCTTGTATATAAAGAAGAGGGAACTCTTGGTATAAAGACCCTGTTAAAAAGAATTTTCGATTTTTCAAGAATCAGGCAAAAAATCTGGTATTTGCCTCTTATTTTATTGATGCCAATAATATATTTAGTGATATATGGAGTAATGCAACTGTTTAGACTGCCACTTCCGGTAGAAGTGGAAATTCCGTTTCTAAAGAACGCGGTAATATCTGTTGCCTTCTTCCTCCTTGCTACAGGTGAAGAAGTCGGCTGGTCGGGATATGCCGTTGATGCTCTGCAAGAACGATGGTCTGCACTAACAACCGCCATCATTGTGGGCTTGGTGTGGGCAATATGTCATTATCCATCAATCATTCAACAGGGTCACGGTTTGATATGGATACTATGGGCAACTCTCGGTACTGTTGCTATGCGGATACTAATTGTTTGGCTTTATAACAACACTGGAAAAAGTGTATTTGTGTGCATTCTATTTCACACCATAGCTAATATTGGGAGGATTTTATTTCCAAAAGATCAAACCCACAATCCGCTATTTGACTATCCTGATATTCACTATTCAATAATTGCGATCGCCTCTGTTATTGTAATCTTTCTGTGGGGTTCAAAGACATTAGCTCGGTATAGATAGAGATATACTTAATTTTGGTTCAGTTGGTTTCCTGAAAACCTATGAAAGTAATATGTCATTTCCCATGCTTGAAAATTTAGATTTGCTAAGTAAATTAGTCCAGCAAAGCATTCAGGAATTTCAAAAATAGTTATTAACAAAACAAGAAACTGTAGCCAACAGAATTTAGTAAGATAATGAAACAATTATTAACATATACAATTGCCATAATTCAGGGGGGAGCAAATCTAAATCTGCAAGAAATTGGGATAATAAATTCCTTTAATCCTCCAGCGGTTATCACTTTCCTCGGCTAGAAATCTTGCACAAGAATCAATCAGCCTTTTAGGGGATGACTCTTGGGCTAACCCCACAATAAAATTGAACTTTAGCTTAGCAGATCTGAAAGGCTGTTCGTGCAAATGGTGCAAGATGTCCGATCGCACCTTACTCTCTTCAAGGAACAACGATGAATTACGATATCTTTGACGAACAATACTACCTTTCGCAATATCCTTGGGTCAAACCAGCCATTGATGCAGGAAGCATCAAATCTGGACTAGAACACTTTCAAAAATACGGTCAAGCCGCCGGCCTCACAAAAATATCGCGGTATTTTGACGAATCTACCTACCTTGCCGACAATCCAGAGATAGCACCCTTCGTCCGCACACTCAACCCAAACGCGCCCTTTGCGACCGGACTAGACCACTTTATCCAATACGGTTACGAACAGGGTCGCAGCCAAGTATCGCCTGAGTATGACGAAGCGTTTTATGTAGCAAATAACCGAGATTTACTGCCGTTTATTCAGAATGGAACTTTCAAATCGGGATACCAGCATTTCATTCAATTCGGCGTCAAAGACGGTCGTTTTGGGACTTCATTTTTTGAACCAGAATACTTAAGGAAAAACCCCGATATTGTGCCATTTATCAACTCGGGAAATTTGAGAACTGGTCGGGAACACTACTTCAATTTTGGGAAAAACGAACCCAGCCGATCTGCTACTTTGGTCGGCACTCGCGGCAACGATATTATCACAGGCGTTGGTGTGGGAAATACCGAACTGATTGGAGTGGAAGTAGGTATCGATAGCCGCCAAGGCAATCGGCAATACGAAAGCGTTGGAAGCAATGAATTCGATGTCCTGATTGGCAGTCCGGGAGTTGATACATTCGTCCTCGGAGTTTTTATTGGTACAGGTGGGAATGGCGTCGCAATGGCGATACCGCTGTATACGGGTAACGCTCAAGCTACTATTCGGAACTTCAATGCAGCAGACGATTTGATCCAACTGGCAGGAAATTCTTTAAGCGACGGCTACAGCCTGAATCCCGTTGGCAACAATTTGTCAATCCAGCGTTTTGGAGTTGGAGATGTGCTCGGCGTGATTGAAGGAGGAGCAAATTTGAATTTGGTATTCCAACAATCTAATGGTGATGGTACTTTTTTGATTGGATAGTCATTAGTATTAGGTAACGCCGATGATTCATGACTTTTTTATCTAGAAAACTAATGAGTATTCAAGCTCAAAATCATCCAAACATCAGGAGTAAAACATGGCTAACTACGCAATTTTCGACGAACAATACTACCTTTCGCAATATCCTTGGGTGAAACCAGCCATTGATGCAGGAGTTATCAAATCTGGACTAGAACACTTTCAAAAATATGGTCAAGCAGGCGGCCTAACTAAAGTATCGCGTTATTTTGACGAATCTACCTACCTTGCCGACAATCCAGAGATAGCACCCTTCGTCAGCACAGTCAACCCAAACGCGCCCTTTGCGACCGGACTAGACCACTTTATCCAATACGGTTACGAACAGGGTCGCAGCCAAGTATCGCCTGAGTATGACGAAGCCTTTTATGTAGCAAATAACCGAGATTTACTGCCGTTTATTCAGAATGGAACTTTTAAAAATGGCTACCAGCACTTCATTCAATTCGGAATCAAAGACGGTCGGTTTGGAACTTCATTTTTGGAATCGGACTACTTACAGAAAAACCGCGATATTGTGCCGTTTGTCAACTCTGGAGCCTTAAAAACTGGTCGCGAACACTACTTCAAGTTCGGAAGTTCCGATCCAAGCCGCTCTGCGACTTTTGTTGGAACTTCCGGCAATGACATTATAACGGGTTCCGGGGTGGGGAATGCCGAATTAATTGGAGTTGAAATAGGTGTAGAACCTCATTACGGTGCCCGATTGTATGAAAGTGATGGCAGCAATGAATTTGATACTCTCATTGGCGGTATCGGTCGTGATAAATTTGTGTTAGGCGAATATCAAGCATTCGCCCGTAATGTGTCATTGCGTGGAGCACAGTATTACATCGGGCCGGGTTTTGCTACAATTCGGAACTTTACCCAAGGTCAAGATAGCATCCAGCTATTAGTGGATTCCTCAGATCAGTTATTGGTGTTTCCCATCAACAATAATCGAGATTTAGCTATCCAAAGGAAAGGCTTTCCCACCTTTGAGAATGGAGTTTCTGTTCCCTCAACCAGTCCATTTGATACAATTGGTGTTATTGAAGGTGGCGGAAATCTCAGTTTGAATCTATCACCAGGATCTGGTTTCACACGTTTACTTACGTAGAAATCTCGAAGCTATTCAGGATTTGCCCGATCGCTGCTGGGAGTACGATCGCACATAGAACAAAATGGGCGATCGCACTGGCCGATGCCAACAACTCGCCTTTCGCGACTGTACTTTACTTTTTTTAAGAAAGCAACCATGAATTACGACATTTTCGACGAAAAATACTACCTCGCCCAATATCCGTGGCTGAAACCAGCCATTGATGCCGGAAGCATCAAATCTGGGAAAGAACACTTTGAAAAATTCGGTCAAGCCGCCGGCCTAACTAAAGTATCGCGGTATTTTGACGAAGCTACTTACCTCGCTGGCAACCCAGACATCGCGGCCTTAGTCCGCACTCCTAGCAACCCAAACGCGCCTTTTGCAACCGGACTAGACCACTTTATCAAATTAGGTTACGAAGAAGGTCGTACCCCCGTATCGCCTGAGTATGACGAAACGTTTTATCTAGCAAATAACCGAGATTTACTGCCGTTTATTCAGAACGGAACTTTCAAATCAGGCTACCAGCACTTCATTCAATTCGGGGTAAAAGACGGTCGGTTTGGAACTTCATTTTTTGAAACAGAATACTTACAGAAAAACCCCGATATTGTGCCATTTGTCAACTCTGGAACCTTGAAAACTGGTCGGGAACACTACTTCAATTTTGGGAAAAACGAGCTAAGCCGGTCTGCGACTTTTGTCGGAAGTTCTGGGAATGACATCCTCACCGGTTCCGGGGTGGGGAAAGTTGAATTAATTGCAGTTGAAGTAGGTTTAGCTACAGGTAATGGCTTTGGAAGCACTCGACTTTATGAAAGTGATGGCAGTAATGAATTCGATATTCTCATTGGCGGTAGCGGCCGCGATACATTTGCGCTTGGTAAGGAGAACATAAGCCGTAGGGGATCGCCACTAGGATCGACACAGTTTTATATCGGGCCGGGTTTTGCTACAATTCGGAACTTTAATCAAGGTCAGGATACTATTCAGCTAGCAGGATCTTTCACACTATCAAATTCTTACTTAGATATATTCTCGGTGTTTTCCATTAACAATGGTCGAGATTTAGCTATCCAAACGAAGGGCTTTAGAAACGCTATAAATGGAGTGCTATCAACCAGTTCATTTGATACGATCGCTGTTATTGAAGGCGGCGGAAATCTGACCTTGAATCAATTACCATCATCTCCAGATTATACATTTTCACTTGGATAGAAATCTCGAAGTTATTAGGGATTTGCTTGATCCTACTGGGGAGTGCGATCGCTGCTGGGGAGTGCGATCGCACTTTTTTATTGGCTTGGGTGGAACAGAAAGATGGCTTGTTTATCCAATTGTGCTATGGATAACAGGCTTAGGCGGTTATTTGATGAACATAACACCAACCAAAAAAGTTGGCGATCAGCACCTATAAAATAATTTTGTAAAAAGTTAAGGAGAGATAAAAATATGAAACAAAAGAAGCGAGCGCTAAAGCAAATCGGATTTTTTCTGCTTTACACTTTTTCGATAACTTGGCTATCTTGGCTGATTATTATCATCGGGAATAAATACTTTAATTTCCTTTTGTATGGTGAGCCTTTATTTTGGATACCATACATAATCGGTGTCTTAGCTCCAGCCATTAGTTCTTATATTATCTATCGCCAGTTCAACAAAGATTTCATTCCAGAATCTTTTGTTAAGTATATCTTTGGTAAAAAAATCGATAGAAAAGCATGGCTAATATTTGGATTATTTACAATTTGGCGTTTATTGATGATTTGGATTGCTTTTGGCATCAACAGACCTATCTCAATACTCTCGATAATTATTAATTTACCACTGCTCATCCTTTTCGGTGGGTTAGAAGAATTAGGTTGGCGCGGAATTTTGCAGCCTCAATTAGAAAAGGTAGTTAATTATTCACCTTCTATTCTTATGGTGGGAACTATATGGAGCATATGGCATTTGCCGTTATGGTTTATAAAAGGGACAGTTCAAAGTTCATTTCCATTTGGGTTGTATTTATTCTCAGGCATAATTTTAACTTCCAGTTTTACAACTCTGTATAAATACACAAGCAATTTATTTCTCTGTGTATTAAGTCACGCCTGGTTCAATGGGTGTATTGGCTTAGCTTTATATATAGGTAATAACGGAGCCTTGCAGCTAAACTTGAATTGGAAAGTAATTGTTGTTTTTTCCATCGAGCTAATAGTATCCGTTATTTTAGGAATAGCATATAGTCGTAAGAAAGCCCTTCTGTGTTAAGCAATACTTTCAATTGAAACAATTACTAACGTATTTCCGACTTGCATACTTAATCCCTTGGATGATTTGGTCGATTATAAGTCATCTCATTCAAACGTTACTCACAGTTTCTTCATTTTTGTTCGATATCATGAAAGATAGTTAATTTTCTTGTCGTTGACGAGGATGAAATCGATGAAATGGCAACAATTAATTCTGGCTTTTATAGCTACCATTTGCTTAATATTTGCAGGCAATGCCCTGGCGCAGACTGATATCAATATCAACAATACCAACCTCATCCGCTTTGGTGGAAGCGTAACCGTACCAGAGAACCAAGTTGTCGAAAATGCCCTTGCTTTTGGCGGGAGTGTTACGGTATCCCCTAATGCCAAAGTTGTGGATACAGCGATCGCGTTTGGCGGAGATGTCATCCTGCAAAAAGGAGCGCGGGTAGAAGGGGATGCTTACTCATTTGGCGGCAAAATCGTACAGGAACCAGGTGCCATTATTGGTGGTGAACGCGCTACATTCAGCGATCGACATGGCATGATGTATGGCTCCGATCGAGGCAGAAGTAGCTTCTTCGCGCAATATTTCTTCAGTACCATTTTTAGAACTTGTTCCGCTGTAGTAGCAGCTATTCTCGGACTGATCGTGTTACAAACCAGCCCACAGTTCCTGCCAAATTTGGCGACAAAATTGGGTCAACATCCCGGTTTGACTGCTCTATGGGGAATCGGGGCGATCGTTTCCTTTGTTTTTGCTACCGTGTTTTTAGCGATTACGCTCATTGGTATTCCTCTGATTCCACTCCTGAGTCTGACTGCGGTGATTACTGCTCTAGTCGGCTCATTAGGTGTGGCGCTTTTTGTCGGTCAACGTGTGGTTGGTAAGGGCGATCGATCTTTACAGCAGCAGTTCTTGGTGGGTTTGGCGATCGTGACTATTCTGACACTAATTCCATTTTTCGGAGGATTAGTAGTTTCCCTAGTCAATCTGTTCGGCTTAGGTATCATCTTGCTGTGGCAATTTGGTAGAAAAAAACCTCAAATAGTTACTCAGTAATTAGGGCGGCATCTATGTCGATCGTTATGCTCTACCACCAATATCTGAAGCTGATGGAATTGTCCAAATAGGGGAATTTATCATGAGTCAACTTATTCATTTCCACAAGCTTTTGAGGCTCCCAAAACTGCAAATCGTGAATGCGATCGCCCTCACAGCACTACGAATTCTGGTGTTCATCTTAATTATTCTGGCGATTTTACCAGTAGCATTGCTGCCGATTAGCACCACTGTTCCCGCATCGATTCAGATTCTATTTGCAATGGCAGAGGTGGCTCTGTTGATTGCGGTGTTTCGGCTTGGCTTTACCGGGCGCGTAGTTCTTGCCGAGCTTGTAGGGTTTATGACGATCGCCCTCCTCGCCATTTTCGCCTCGCAACTATTCGCTTCTACACCGCCCATTTTCGATGTTAACGGCAAACCTATCCCCAACAGCATTGCGGTACTAGAAAAAGTGAAACTCGGCGGCAGTGATCAGTGGATCACAATTCGCGGCAAGGAGTCGCGCAATCCAGTGTTACTCTTTCTGGCGGGTGGTCCCGGTGGTAGCCAACTCGTCACTGAGCGACGCGCACTAGCGGGATTGGAAGATCACTTTGTTGTCGTCAACTGGGACCAACCCGGGGCGGGCAAATCCTTTGACGCGGTAGATCGTTCTAAGTTGACCCCCGATCGCTACATCACCGATGCCCGCGAATTGGTCTTGAACCTACGACAACGCTTTGGTCAAGAAAAAGTTTATGTGTTGGGTGAGTCGTGGGGCAGCGCCCTTGGCATCATGGCGGTGCAACGTTACCCGGAATTGTTTCATGCGTTTATCGGCACGGGGCAGATGGTAGCGTTTCTAGAAAACGACCGGATTTGCTACGATTTTGCTCTGCGTTTGGCACAGGAACGTGGAGACACGCAGCAAGTGGAAAAACTCAAGCATCAGGGTTCGCCGCCTTATTACGGCAATGATGTTGCATTGAAGAGTGCGGCTTACCTCGCGGAGACATTCAACTATATGAATAAAAATCCTGCGATCGCTAATTCGGGGTTCAATACTTTGCGAGACCTTGCAGGTTCCGAGTACGGGTTGTACGACAAGGTAAATCTTATCCGAGGATTGCTGGACACTTTCGGAGTTGTTTACCCACAATTGTGGAATGTGGACTTTCGTAAGCAAGCAACGCGCCTGGAAGTGCCAGTCTACTTTCTGATTGGTCGCCACGATGTTAACGCACCGCCCAAGCTGACCAAGGACTATTTTAATCTCCTGAGTGCGCCACACAAAGAATTGATCTGGTTTGAGCGATCGGGTCACAATCCTTGGGTGAATGAGTCAGCCAAATTTGTAGATGTGATGGTGAACAAGGTTCTGGCTCAGGACATCATTTCCAAAGCTGACAGATACTTGAGCAAACTGACTAAAGCGAGACTCTTTAGCGGGTCAGTGCTAATTGCGCGAAACGGCAAAGTTCTGATCAGCAATGGGTATGGCGAGGCAGACCGCAAAAAGCACTGGGTGAACACGGCGCAAACAAAATTCCGCCTTGGCTCACTGACGAAGCAGTTCACGGCGATGGCGATCCTCATCTTGCAGGCACAGGGCAAACTCAACGTTCACGATCGCATCTGCACTTACTTTTCAGAATGTCCTGCCACATGGCAGAAGATCACGATTCATCAACTCTTGACTCATACCTCTGGCATCCCAGATTTCACTCGCTTCCCAGACTTCCAGACCACCCAAGGATCGCCGTCATCTCCCACCCAAACGATCGCCCGGTTCAAAGACAAACCGTTAGATTTCCAGCCGGGGAAAAAGTTTAGCTACAGCAACTCCGGCTATATCCTGCTAGGTGCCATCATCGAGCGGGCATCTGGCGCGACCTATGAAGCGTTCCTCAGAGACAATATTTTTATCCCGTTGCAGATGGTCAATTCGGGCTACGACCACAACAACAGCGATCTTGCTGTCGGCTATCGTGACCAGACGAGCATTCCGGCTGATTACATTGATATGTCTATCCCCTACGCCGCTGGCGGATTGTACTCCACCGTGGAAGACCTCTACCGTTGGGATCAGGCATTGTACACCGACAAATTGATTCCGAAAAACTTGCGAGACAAGATGATCACTCCTTTTGCCCTGATGCCTAACGGCGGCGGACTCGGCTATGGCTATGGTTGGGGCATCAGCAAAGAAGGTAA
This sequence comes from Microcoleus sp. C2D2, assembly GCF_036702495.1. Classification (NCBI taxonomy): domain Bacteria; kingdom Bacillati; phylum Cyanobacteriota; class Cyanophyceae; order Oscillatoriales; family Microcoleaceae; genus Microcoleus; species Microcoleus sp. C2D2. The sequence goes on from NZ_JAUBTO010000192.1 coordinate 11,595, forward strand.
TCACCAAATGGTCGGTCAGGAGGGAGTGGTTAACGGCTTTCATGGTGTCATTGCCCGCTACCCCAATGACAAGATTGTCATCATCATCTTGGGCAATCGGCAAGATATGAATCTGTTTGAAATGCGTACACAGATCGCAAAGATAGTCTTTGGGGAGAAGTAAGCCAGACTCGTAGATGCGATCGTGAATAAGATTCAGACGAAAAAATGAAAACTCAATTTCCGGAGAAATTTATGATATTTGGAAAGTCAATTCAGACCATATTGATCGGACTTGCGATCTGGTTTTGCCTCTTAGTTGGACTTGGCCAAAGCCCGACAATTGCCGCCATTCGCGAACTAGAGGAAGCACCAGGACAGATGGTTTATCAATCGAGGCAAACTCTGATAGATCAGAATGGGCATAACTGGCAAGCGATCGCCTTTAAACGCATCAGCCCAGATAACCAGACGAGTTTCGATCTGCGATTGGTGGGTTTTCCTGGAGTGGTCAAGATCGATCGCACTCAACCCCCATTTGTGACAAGTTAAGAAAAAGTGCAAATTGTCAAGGGGGTAGACAAAAAAAGGTAAAATAGGATGAAACCT
>NZ_JAUBTO010000193.1:0-11901 GCF_036702495.1 Microcoleus sp. C2D2
GGTGGGTCGTTGACCAATTACATTCTAATATAAAGCCGTCCTAAAAGGACGGGGTTTCTACCCAAATTTGTGATGACTAATGACCGCTGACTATTTCACGCGGCCAGCCGTAGCATCCACCAGTTCCAACTGCGATAGCCGGAACGTGATCAGCTTGTCCCAATTGCCGCCTTCAAACAGTACCGCGACTTTCCCGTCGCTAACTCGCTGGACTTGTCCTTGAAAGGTGTAGTAAATCTCACCCTTATCTTTAACTCGAACTGCCGAACCTGGAAAAATCATAATTGTTTCAATGTTATGTTTGCTGTTTATAGTTTACCTTTTCTGGGCGATCGAGACTTGATGCTAAAACAGGCAAGATGCCTGTTCCACAAACTAAACAGGCAAGATGCCTGTTCCACAAACCAAACAGGCATCTTGCCTGTTCCACAAACTAAACAGGCAAGATGCCTGTTCCACAAACTAAACAGGCATCTTGCCTGTTCCACAAACCAAACAGGCATCTTGCCTGTTCCACAAACTAAACAGGTTTCTTGTGGGGTGGGCGTCCCGCCCGCCCATCTTGCCTGTTCCACAAACTAAACAGGCAAGATGCCTGTTCCACAAACTAAACAGGTTTCTTGTGGGGTGGGCGTCCCGCCCGCCCATCAAAAGCTGATTAACAATCCAAGATGTGAGTTAGGCTAAGGCTGCTACGGAAACTTTACCGGCAATGCGGCCCGCGATCGCCCGCAACTCCCTAGCTGAAGCAGAACCAGGTTGGCCCACCACGATCGGCACCCCCGAATCGCCACCTTCCCGCAACGGAATTTCCAGCGGAATGCAGCCTAACAGCGGCACTCCCAACTCAGCAGCAGTCTTTTCCCCGCCGCCGGAACCGAAAATATCGTATTGTTTATCCGGCATATCCGGCGGCACAAAATAGCTCATGTTTTCCACAATTCCCAAAACCGACACTCCCAACTGCTGGAACATCTTTAACCCCTTGCGAGAGTCCAACAAAGCCACAGTCTGCGGCGTCGTCACGATCACCACACCAGCCATCGGCACCGCTTGCGCCATTGTCAACTGCGCGTCTCCAGTACCCGGAGGCATATCGACAATCAAATAGTCTAAATCGCCCCAATTCACCTGATAGAGGAACTGCCGAATGATCCCGTTCAACATCGGGCCGCGCCAAATCACCGGTTGGTCTTTGTCAATTAAAAACGCCATCGACACCAATTTGACGCCGTAATTAAAGGCGGGTTCGAGGCTTTCCCCGCTTTTTCCGTCCCTAACCATCACTTTCGCGTCCCCCAGACCCAACATTGTCGGGTCATTGGGCCCATAGATATCGGCATCCAGCAAACCCACCTTAGCGCCGGTTTGCGCCAGCGCTACTGCCACATTTACCGCCACCGTGCTTTTGCCGACGCCGCCTTTGCCGCTGGAAATTGCGATAATATTTTTAACGCCTTCAATGCCTTGGCGATCGACCACTCCCTTCTGCTGCGGCGTCTCGGCTGTCACCTCCACCGCCACTTTTTCGACTCCTGGCAACTGTTTGACCGCTTTTTGGCAATCTTCGACAATAAATTCTCGCAGCGGGCAAGCAGGCGTTGTCAGCACTAAAGTAAAGCTGACGACACCGCCGTCAATTTTGATGTTACGAATCATGTTCAATTCCACCAAACTCTTTTGCAGTTCGGGGTCTTGCACGGGTCGCAGGATTTCTAAGACTGAACTGACATCGAGTATCTTGGGCATTGTGTTCTCCACCATAGCTCTGCAATTGGGTTAGCGAATTTCCGATCGCAGGTTTAAGTATATTTTTATTGCTATTTTTTAATGTAACTTCATAGCGATCATTTGCAGACCTACGGTGGCATAATTACATGACGACTGGATTTGGCAATCATCGCCCATCTAAGACTAAAATCTGACCACAGAAAATTTTATGACAGTTTCTACAACACTTAAAACCGCCACTTCCCCGTTTTTGCCGCCGGCTGACTCTAGAGCTAGAGTCAGCCAATTTATGAAAAGCCTACAAGACGAAATTTGTCAATCCCTCGAACAGCTCGATGGCAAAGGCAAATTTAAGGAGGACTCTTGGGAACGATCCGAAGGCGGCGGCGGACGTTCTCGCGTCATGCGCGAAGGCGATGTGTTTGAACAAGGGGGTGTGAATTTTTCCCAAGTGTGGGGGGAAAGTTTGCCGGCTTTGATTCTGGCAAAGCACCCAGAAGCTGCCGGTCACGATTTCTATGCAACGGGTACTTCGATGGTGCTGCACCCCCGCAATCCCTACTTGCCTACGGTTCACCTGAATTACCGCTATTTTGAGGCAGGACCGATTTGGTGGTTTGGCGGCGGTGTGGATTTGACTCCTTATTACCCGCTGGCTGAGGATGCAGCTCATTTTCACAAAACTCTGAAAGCAGCTTGCGATCGCCACCATCCCGGATATTATCCGACATTTAAACTCTGGTGCGACGAATATTTCTACCTCCCCCACCGCCAAGAAACCCGCGGCGTGGGCGGACTGTTTTTTGACTACCAAAGCGCTCAAGGCCCGCTTTACCGCGACCATCAGGTCAAAGGTAAGGCTGCTGAGTGCAGCAACAACATCGGGGTGCCGGAACCTAGGAGTTGGGAGTCGCTGTTCGCTTTTGTACAGGACTGCGGCCGGGCATTTTTGCCGGCTTATACCCCCATAATTGAAAAGCACCGATCGAAAGAATACGGCGATCGCGAGCGCAATTTCCAACTTTACCGCCGCGGCCGTTACGTTGAATTTAACTTGGTGTACGATCGAGGCACGACCTTTGGTTTGCAAACCAACGGACGCACCGAATCGATTTTAATGTCCCTGCCACCTTTGGTACGCTGGGAATACTGCTACGAGCCAGAACCCAACTCTCCAGAAGCCGAACTCTACTCCAAGTTCCTAAAACCGCAAGATTGGGCGAATTGGATGCCTCAGCAGTCACCGACCTGAGTTAAACTACTGGGACAGTAACCACCGCGATAGATAATAAATTTGAGGGAAGGGTCAGTGATTCATATTGATCAAAAAACCCACACGCTTCAAGACGGTACAACAGTTATCGTCTTAGCACCGACAGGACGGTTGGACATCACTACAGCTTGGCAATTCCGCCTCAAGTTGCAAGAGTGTATTTCCAAACTCAGCCGCCATGTCGTCGTGAATCTTGGTCAGGTTAACTTTATAGATAGCTCTGGTCTGACTTCATTGGTAGCAGGTATGCGCGATGCGGATAAAGTTAAGGGAAGTTTCCGCATTTGCAATGTTCATCCAGAAGCCAAACTGGTGTTTGAAGTCACCATGATGGATTCTGTGTTTGAAATCTTTGAAACGGAAGAAGAAGCTCTAGAGGGGGTGCCACGCGCAAGTTGAGGACCTGCTTTGTATCTGTTGCGGTGTCGCGGGTAATTTAAGCTTGAGACTCAGAAGCGCGCAGAAACCCAGCACAAGAACAGGAAGCAGGTAAATTTTTGCCTGCTTCCTTCTGTCTTCTTCCTTCTTGAAAGGTTGAGAGGTTCACCAAAACACTGAAGTAGAAGAATACGTCAAGGTAAAATCTTGCCTTCTCTCGCGACGATAACTAAATCTTTCTTCCTTCTTCCTTCTTCCTTCTTTCTTGTTGCTTCTTGCTTCAACCCAATATCTCAGAAGCAAAATCCTGACGCTTGACAAATCTAAAAGGGCCCATTAAAGCTCCCCAGATAGCCTTGCCTGTCGTGGGGCTTATTCCTTTGTCGTAGCTCAGAAATTCCTCGCCTGCGGCTTCAAATCCCAAGTCTACTTGGTAATTTTGCCCCCCGTAGGCAAAGCCGCAGCGAGTGCCCTCCGGCAAAGATGCCCGAAAGCGATAGCCGTTTGAGGCTAAATTTTGCACCGCAACCGAGAGGGTGCAGCCGGGGAGGAGTTGGATTTGCTCGTTCGTTAGCTTTCCAAGCAAGTCGGGGTTGCGACCGGCTCCTTGGACGGCTGCGATATCCTTGAACATATAATACTGAGCTTCTATAAGTCCCGGTGCTGTCTTCACCTGCCTCAGTTGCACGAGGCGGGGGCGGTATGGCTTATCTAATTCCAGAATGTTGGCTTGTTCGGCAAACAGGGCAATGCTTGGTTCGGAAAATAGAGGAATGGGCAGGGGTCTTTGCCACAAACGAAGGTGGACGTACCACGCCGGGTCTGCTAGCGCTTGTTCCCGGTTCTCAAATTCGCCCGCCATGTACTGCGCTAAAGCTATTAATTCAGGAGAAATTGTCATGTTTGTTTGATTTTTCAGGATGGGGACTTGACAGTAAAAACTTATTGTGATATGCCTGGGGATATCTGGGCTGGGCAAGTCAGAAGATTAAATTTATGAGCGCTCCCAGCTAAGCTATGATTGTAAAGATACTGGGGTTTAAAGAGTAGCCTAAATTTCTAGAATTATCTAGATTTTTTCAGATTTTAAAGAAGAGAGCAACAATCGTGATAAACTCGAAAAACCCCTGATTAGTGCGGGTTGTTAAAACTTACTTGGCGTGAAAACCATAGAAACACGCTTACCGGAAATTTGGGTAAAAGCCCCGTCCTTATAGGATGGCTTTAATTGATTGCCGACTTTTGTTTTAATGGTTTAGTTGCGTCAATATCTATTTTTCAAATTTCATTGCATTCTATTTAAAATAGAATACAATGATACTATACCACAGGTAGAATAACCGCCGATACAAATGAGACACCAAGCTCAAACGACAGGTCGGAAAACAATAATGGTTAGTGGGTGGCGAACACCACGAAAAACACAGCTAGGCTAACTAACGTAAGCCAAAACCAGAAAAGTAAATTCAAGGAAGTTAAAAACGTACCGTAGGGCATAGGTCAACGTGAGAAGTAATTCTCGAACGCTTGGGGAGATAAAGCCCTCTGGGACTAACTAAATTAGGCTCAATATTTGGTTCATTAGAACGGATATTTGGTCTAAGAACTGCCGCAAGGATAGATAGTTTTAAGGTATGTCGCCAGAACCAAGAATCCCCACGCCTGATAGCCCGGGAGTGTCAAACAAACTAATCATCAAAAAACCAAATATTTCAAGTCCTCTGTTAATTTTAGCAGTCTCTAACTGGGAAGCTCAGGCCAACCTGAGCAATCAGGAAGCTTAGAGCATCCGATCTAGGCTAAACATAAATCGCTAAGTTTGACTTGCAGATTTTTGTAGGTTTTTAGAAGCGGTTTTGCCCTCGTAGTGCGACATATTAAGCGGTGCAGCCGATCGCGCGTAAAATATTTTTGATAAAATTTTGCCTCGGTTTCCGACAGCACCGCTAAAAAAAACTAGCAATTTTTGTCAGCCAGAGCGCAAATCGACTCCCCCGACTTTACTCACGTCCGTGAGCACCCCCGAAGAAGGCAAAATTATTTATCTATAAGACTCAGGTGAACAAGAACCGTACTGTTTCAGATACTAAGCGAAGTTTCTATACGATTCACACTCGACCGATCAATTCAATTTACCGTCGAGTGGTAGAAGAGTTGATGGTAGAAATGCACTTGCTTTCGGCAAATGCCGATTTTCAATACGACCCGATTTATGCTTTGGGTGTGGTGACAGCTTTCGATCGATTCATGCTCGGGTACGCCCCAGAAGCAGACAGAGTTTCGATTTTTAACGCTTTGTGCAAGTCCCTAGAGGAAGATCCAGATCGCTACAAGCAAGACGCTCAGCGATTGGAAAGCTTGGCGGATCGACTTTCCGGGCAAGAGTTGCTCTCGTGGCTCGATCGCTCGACCAGCTTTGAAGATACAGCGGATTTGCAAGCGTCTTTAGGGGCGATCGCCAGCAACCCTCAATTTAAGTACAGCCGCTTGTTCGCGATCGGTTTGTTCTCGCTGTTAGAAAAAGCTGACCCTAACTTGGTAAAAGACCAAGAAACGCGAAACAACGCGATCGCCAAAGTCAGTGCGGCATTGCACCTCCCAGAAGACAAAGTTAGCAAAGATTTAGATTTGTACCGCAGCAATTTGGAAAAAATGGCTCAAGCGCGAATAGTGCTTCAAGATGTCATCCAAGCGGAGCGGAAAAAACGCGAAAAACGAGAGACAAAAGTTACCGCCGGCCCCTCGGCTGACTCTTCTGACAGCAACAATTAATCATTTGAAAGAAGGAAGAAGGAAGTTCGGCAACGGATTATGTAACGGATGTAACGGATGTAACGGATGTAACGGATGTCAGGAAGAAGGAAGAAGGAAGAAGGAAGAAGGAAGAAGGAAGAAGGAAGGGAGAATTTTTTATTTGAAGTAACAAATAAAGAAAACTCTTAAATTTTAATTTTTTGTTCTTCAATTCTGGCTTTTGCCATCTGGCGAATGCCTTCAGATGAATCTTGGGGGCTGCGGAAACTAAAAATCCCGCTTTCTGAATAGAGCGGGATCGACTTAACTAAAATAGAGCTGTTGGTGTAATACTAAGCCTGCGGCTCAAAATTAGTGGCGTTAGCTTGCAGCCAAGTGCTTAGCTGTGAAAGAACTTCGTTTCCAGAAGACTTGCCCAAAGCTGTGGGGTTTGGGGTGTCGGGCCTGTCCAAGTTGCGGGCGATCGCTGCGTTAACTTCTTTGGAAATCAAATCGTGAAGTTGCTCTTTAGCCCTAGCCCTTTGAAAGTGAGCTCCCTCTTCCGTCGTAGCGTACAGAGGTGGCAGCCTATTTAAAGCATAAGCTGCAATATCTCCCACATCCAGACTCAGGTCGCTCGTCGCCTCAATTTCGGCAACCCTAGCGATCGCATCGCTCAGCACCAACTCTTCCATCACATTAATGAACTGTTTGCGCGGCAAAACCACAACTTCCCCGGTCAACAAAGCTCCCATCAGACGATCGAGAGCCATGTACTCTTCGATCGACAATTCCGAAGCCGTATTGCAGATCCGTCCCACCTCAGCTTCCATAGACGGCGTTAAATAGCCGTCTTGCAAAGCTTGTTCAACAATTTTTTCAATACTCATATATGCTTCCCACTCAACGGCATCATTAATAGAGTTTTGTAAAGACGCGATTGTTTGCGTCTTGAAATTCGAGTTTTGAGAGTTGAGTTGAAAATTTTTCTACAAATCTTAACTCAATACTGATAACCCATAAAGTTATCTGCACACCCCAGCCACAAACTTACCCCATAATTGACTGATAAATTCATCAAAACCTGCAAAAATTGCTACTCAACTCCCTGAAGCCGCCAAGGTACAGGATCGACGGACTGCCCGTGTACGTAAAGTCCCCAGTGCAGGTGAGGGCCTGTCGAAGCCCCCGTTGACCCCAAAGCACCTATTACTTGACCGGCTTTCACGACATCGCCCTCCTTGACATCAATCCGGGCCAGGTGCATCAAAATACTTGCGACCCCCTGACCGTGGTCGATACCAACGACGTTCCCGTGGATTTTGAACCCTTGGGATTCGCGTCCCACTAGAGACACCCGACCTGCTGCAGGTGCTACTACAGGGGAACCGTAAGCACCGGCATAATCGACGCCGCGGTGGTAGTAGTCCTGAGCAAATACTCCATTATAATATCGGCGAACTCCGTAAATAGTGGTAATTTCGCCCGAGTTGGGGCGCAACAATTTGCCGTCCCAAAATTTTTCGGGTGTCACCAGTGCTTTAAATGCGTCTACGCGATCGAATTCGGCATCTGTACCTTCGGTGTCTTTCCCGGGAGGTAGCCAGATGGATTGAGTGGGAAAATCTCGATCGCGCACTTGCACGTTCAACTTCTGCACTTGTCCGTCACCTGCGACTTGAAGAAGGCGGGCACCGGGTTTTTCTAGCGGCGTCGTCGGCAGCAGGGCCCGAAAGCGGCCGTTGCCGATCGGAAATGTGGGGTAGTTTTTTTGCTGTAGAGAAACTTTTGGAGTTTCCCCGCCGTTACCGTCAACCTGAATAATTACTGACAGCGTATCTCCGAGTTGGGGATTTGCCGGCGTCACAACTACCTGCAAAGCTTGCACCGGCAGGGCAAAACTTAGAATACCAGCAACAATTCCCCCGATCGAACAGGCGGTTAGCTTGTTTGCTTTCGATTGCCGCCACCGCAAAATCCGACCCCTAACTATTTCGGCACTTAGCCCGCCGTTGCCTCGACTCACAGTCATTATCATCACTAGGTGTCCTTAACCTTTGTCTCGCTGATATATTTTTAACTATCTAGACTAACTATACCAATCCGCAATGATTCGAGAGAAACAGCCGTAGGTAAAAAGCTCGGTCAAAGATTTGGAGATGAGAGACTAACTTAAATAAATACTTAACTTGACCTGATAAGAATAATAAAAATTCCCGTAGTGCGGGGAGGAAAGCCCGCTTGAATTCGACGCTCCCACTAACGTTTCCACCATAAATCCAGGAAAACCCAAGTTTCAACATAAACACTCTTCATCTATAACTGAATCGGATTATATTTTATCAGTCCTAGCCACTGTTGCATAACTTTTAACTATTGGTATTAGTTATTTTAACTATTGGTATTAGTTATAGTTCACGGCGCTGCCACCGAATTATTTTTAAATCCTCTGCTGTTAAATCAATTCTTTCTTGGCAGTTTATTTTCCCAGAACCTTCCTCAAACTCTCTAGTTATTGTAGCCTGTTTTTGGCCAAATAGCATTGATTCCCAATTTTAAAATCTCACATCTAAAATGGTATGAGATAAAAATTGAGAAATGCTATAGTTTTATCACCTAGAATTAGAGGGATTCAAAGGTAGCGGTGAAACCATCTAAGGTCAAGCATTCTTCCATAAATTCCTCTACATCGTTGACATTCTCAAGCTGATATTCCATGATGCGTTGACCGTCGCCTTTCATCTTTTTGGAAGAGGAAGGCGTGGCCGGATATTTGGCAGCGATCGCTTTGAAAGCTTTGGAATGGATCTCCCAGCTTGCAGCAGAACATTTTATGATTAAAAGCCACATGATTAAATTCCTCCTTAGGTTTGGTTAACTCATAGTCTGACGACAGTAGAACTTAGCTCGATAGTGCCGACAAATCAAGGGGTTCTGTTGTTTGGAAAAAAGCTAAAAGCCGAGCCACTATGCCAGCGACACCACCCTTAACATTAGACTCCACATTCAAAGGCATTACCGGATCGTGGAGTGATAAGCGTAACAGAAACCAGCCGGATTCGCTCGCTGACGTGCAGGAAATTCGCAGGCCTTCGTAGTTATTGGGAACTATTTTCCAGTCTGCTTGCGTTGAGACAAATTCTTGCAGTTGCTCAATAACGCGATATCCTTGGGCTTGGAAATCATCCCCACTAAGTTTAATCCGAAATTCTGCACTTTCTTCTGGCTCTTTTAAATTTGCAATTAAATCTGGCAAAGATTGATTTGCTAGCTTTGATTTAGCCAATTCAATCAATAATTTGCTGACCAAATAAGCCCCATCATCCAGAAAGTAATTTTCTTTCAAAGCTCCATGTCCCGAGGTTTCAATCGCTAGCCATGATTCCTGTCCGGCTTTATTGAGGCGAATCGACTCGTCAATCACATTTTTGTAGCCGCGTTTAAAGCGATGGTGAATCCCTTTTAAATCTTGTTCGATGAATTGTGTCAAGCCATCGGAGGTGATAGAATCGGTGACAATGGTAGAGCCTGGGTGTTCTTGTAATACGATCGCAGAAATCAAGGCAATTAAGCGATTGCGATTGAGTTCCTTGCCAGCTCGATCGACGGCCGCACTGCGATCGACATCGGTATCAAAAATAATCCCAAAATCAGCTTGATGTTCAATTACCGCTTGACAAATTGACTGCATTGCCTGTTTATCTTCGGGATTTGGCACATGATTGGGGAAAGTACCATCTGGTTCTAAAAACTGACTGCCCGTAGTGTCTGCACCTAAAGGTTTTAAGACTTTATCAACATAAAAACCGCCAGCACCATTGCCCGCATCCACAACAACTTTTAATCCTGTTAGTGGTTCCTCAAAATTATCTGGATGATTGACTGCTTCCCGGATATTTTTTACAAATTGGTTAGCATAAACAGAGATAAAATCATGCTTTCTAATGTGACCGGGCGATGCGGCTGGCTGAAAGTTATTGCTTTGGGCTAGTGCTAAGATATCTGTAATATCCTGTTTTTGTAACCCACCTTTGGCCGTGAAAAACTTTAAGCCGTTTCGATTAAAAGGCAAATGGCTAGCAGTAAGCATAATCGCGCCGTCGCAATCAAAACCAGGGGTAATGGTACTCATAAACATGGCGGGGGTTGAGGCCATTTCAAAGTCGTACACGGTTGCACCAACTGAGGCGATTCCCTCCATGACTGCTTGCATTAAGGTTGGCCCTGATAGGCGACTGTCACGCCCGATCGCGATCGTTAATTCTGCGGCGGGCTTGTTGACTTTTTGCACCAGCCAACTGACAAAGGATTTACCTAAGATTGCTGCAATGTCGGGGGTGAGGTTGACTTTTTCATTGGGAACGCCTTCGAGGGCGATACCGCGAATGTCTGAGCCATTTTGAAGTTTTGTCCAGTTGAAGTTTTGCATAATAATTGATGGTAAGTAGAAATATCGGAGTCGGCGGTTGAAACCGATCGTACAAACTTTCGTCCGCGGCTCGATGGCTCGACGCTCGTTTCGCCGAACGTCCTTCGCGGACTAAGAAATAAAGAGGGGAGAAATCTCGGATTCGGTATTCTTAGTCATTACGGTGACAGAATTTTTCAATCCAATAAGCTCGCTCGGCATTTAAATTGTATGTAAAGAAACCATCAAAGTCTGGTCGCCCGTTGCTTTGAGCAACTCCCAAAATATCCAATTGAAATGTAGAACAGCTTACTGGGAATTTTTGACCCATCACCGCTGAGATTAAACTGTGATTCCTTAGCGGGGTTCAACGCTGTAAATTGCCTGCAAGCGGAACTCACCGTGAGCGGGAACTTCCACAATATCTGTAGCTGCATTGGTCGTTTCTACGCAGAGTAAATGCTGATAATCTGCATCATCCAGGTCGGCCATATTTGCAGAAATTGTCACCCAGGGATTCCATACTACAACGGATTTACTACCCGATGACTTAATGCGAATACGGCGATTGAGGGCGCTATCGTCAATGACTAATTCATTGGTGACATCAAGATAAATGCGATCGACTTCACCTGCTACTACCACTGCACCCACTTGAGTTTTTTCGACACCACCATCAACTTTATCAAGATATTGGCTATTTTCTAAACCTAAAACCTGCACGCGGTTGATATCGCCGATTTGGAAATAGGTGTGGAAAGCTTGGGTGAGGGGAAATGCTTTGTCGCCTAGATTGCGGGTGATTAATTCTACAGTGAGGGTGGTGCCGATCGTAATCACGATCGCGAGTTCAAAGGCGATCGGCCAAATTGCTCTAGTTTCATCGGTATCCTTGAGTCCTAGAGTGACTTTGGTGGCGCCGTCTGGAGTTGTGGCGGTTTCTAGCACATTCCAGAGGCGAGTCCGCACAAACCCATGACTCGGACGCCCCAAGCCTTCGGGATCTGGGCCAAACCAGGGCCAACAAATGGGTATACCGCCTTTGATGGCTTTCCCTTCGGCATAGTATGCTTTTTCGCTGACGAACATCAAGTCTGTGCTTTCGGTGGCTGGTTGAAATGAGAGCACTTGACCGGAATACACAGAAATTAAGGCTTTGGCTTGACCGTTGTCGATGTGAATCATGGGGAAACCACCGTTTCCGGTGGCAAAGGTGAGGTGCCCGGCTATGCCGTAGTCTGTGTTTAATTGGTCAATACTCATGCTGTTGGCTTGGTGAATTGCTTTACAATTATCCGATATTATCGAAAATTTGGGTCTAAAACCCCGTCCTTTAACGAAGTGGAGGACGGCTTTACACATACTCAGTAAGCGTGTA
>NZ_JAUBTO010000194.1:0-11858 GCF_036702495.1 Microcoleus sp. C2D2
AAGGTTTCATCCTATTTTACCTTTTTTTGTCTACCCCCTTGACAATTTGCACTTTTTCTTAACTTGTCACAAATGACTGCGGGTAGGCACAATGATTTCTCAAATCTTTCTCTTCCCTTCTATTCTCTTCCTTCGTGTCATAAGCGTCTTCGCGGTTCGTTTCAATCCTGAGATTTGAGATTAGCAACTAATCCCACATCTCAAAATCTGTGCCTTTCATCACCCAACAGCCACCTTAACCGCACCCCCAACCAACTGCTCGTAATCCGCCAACAACCACGGAGGCAAACAAGTATTCGCATCCTGAACCCGCAACTGTCCAGGGCGACAATACAGCATCGCCGCCAACAAATTATTTACAGCTTTAGGCGCTCCAAACCCTTTACTCAACTCAACAACCAACGAGTTGAAAAACTCGCGCTCGCTCTCATGCAGCGGCTCGTTAATAAACCCGCTGCCCAGAATTGCTTTGTAACCCTTGCCAAAATCGCTCCGGTACAAAACTTCCAGTTTTTCGCCGGAAACGCTCATCCACAAATCGGCAATTTGCTTGCGAATATGCCGCAAATCTGCTATTACCAATTCAGCCGTCGGGTCGATTTCATAAAGATTGACAGCAGCAGTTAATAGATTGAGAAACTGCGGCAGATAATCTTGTTTGACAACTGTTGGTTCTGTTGTCGCAAATGCGCTTTCAAACACCTTTTCGTAATCTTCAAGCAACCACTGTGGCAAGCGGGTGCGAGCATCGGGAACCCGCATTTTACCTGGTACAAAATACAGCATCGCACCGAGCAAAGCATTGATAGCTTGAGGCTGAACCAACCCTTTGCTAATTTCGGTCAATCGCTGCAAAAATTTTTGTTCGGCTTCAGTCATTGCTTCTGCTTGCAAGCCGCAGTTAAGAATTGCTTGATATCCCTTGCGAATGTCTCCTCGGTAAAAACTTTCGAGTTTCTCTGAAGGAACAGTCAGCCAAAAATCAGCCATTTGTTTTCTGATTTGGCGGAGTTCCAAAACTACCGATTCGTCAGAGGAATCGATGCGGTAAAGATTGACGCATCCTAATAGTTGATTCGCAAATTGTGGCGAGTGAATGTATTCAGCTAGCAAGTCAGAACTTGAATCCGACTTGACGGCTGCTTCAGTCTCAAAAACTTGTTCGTAATCCCCAATTAACCAGTGCGGCAAACGGTTGCGAGCGTCGGGAATTCGCATGGTTCCCGGCGGGAAATACAGCATCGCCGCCAGCAAGGCGTTGACAGCTTTCGGATGCAGTAATCCTTTGCTAATCTGGGTTAATTGCTGCAAAAATATTTGTTCGCTTTCTATCATCGCTTGATGTTGAAAGCCGCTCTTGAGCAGGATTTGATAGCTGTTACCTGAAGCGCTTTTGTAGACGGTTTCGAGGTTTTCGGCGGGAACGTTCAGCCAAAAATCAGCGATTTGTTTGCGGGTTTGACGCAGTTCGGATATTGCTGAGATGTTTGATGAGTTTCTTTGGTAAAGGTTGACCGCATTCGAGAGGATCTCGCCCAAATCTGGCTGCTTGGGAATGCTATCCTGTAAGCTGCGGGATGCTTCCTGGTGGCTGGTTTGCCATTTGCCAAAGAGTTCTTGGAATAATTTGCCGATCGCCCCAGAATATGCAACACTATCAAAACAGCGCGGATTGCCTTGCATTTTCTGCTGAATTTCCTGCCGATAGCGCTGCCGCAATTGCGGGTTAGTGCCTAGGGTAACTGCTAGCTGAATGTAAGATGCTTCGTCATACGCAATTAAATCAGACATTTGTAGTTCCCGCAGCATCGCCGAACCTTGGCGAAACCGCAAAGCATTTCCTTCCACAACCACCGTCGGCAATCCTACTTGCAAAGGATCAATTAACGATGTTGCCCCAGCATAAGGATAGGAATCGAGATAAACGTCAGCTAGCTGCAAAAATTCTTTCACATCCGCGCGACTAGGCAGTTGTTTTACGAACCGCAAGCGGTTGCTATTGACGCCGTATTTAGCGCAGACAGCGTTCAGATTGTTGACAAAAGGTGTGGTTGGATAAGTGCGAGTCCAAGCCGGCCCGAAGGGATATAAAATCAAGACTGAATCGGGTACTGCCGCTAAAATCTTGAGCCAAGTTTCTCTCAACTCCGGCAAAATTTTGTAGAAGTTGGCGCCGGAGATAAAAACTGTTGTTTTGTCTGAAATTCCGAGACTTTGCCGGGTTGGTTTAACTGTAGCCACTTCCGATTCTGTTGCGTATTTGAAACAAAAACCGCTGCCTTCGAGAACAGCCAACTGTTCCCGATATTGTTCTTGATAACTAGCATCCGGCGCGGTAAATTGGCCTGCGATGTAGTAATCCATGTGGCGGATTCCGGTGGTTGTCGGGGAACAGAAAGATGTAGTTTGTACCCTCGCCAAACGGTGCATTGCTAGCGAGGCAACTGGTTTGTTAATAGCTGTTAAATTCGTACCGAAAAACAGGATATCTAAGTCGTCGGCGCGGATTGTTTGGACTTGCGATGCAATGTCTTTCGGGAGTGCAACCAGCTTGTCGGCGCGGCTTTGACAATACTGTTCTAATTGGTGGCCGCTGGTGTTGAGCGCGTACAGGAAAATCTCGAACTGGTTGCGGTTTAAATGCTCGAAAACCGGGATAGTCGCAAAGGTTTCGGTTTGCGGCGCGAAATGGTCGCTGATGATGCCGAGGCGGATTTTTGTCCGATTTGGCGATCGCGCCGGGAAGATACAATCAATTGAACAGCCGCGATTTTTGAGCGAAAACTCGATTATTTCCGCCCGTTTGGTGTAAATATCGCGCAGGTTTGCCGTGGTAAAGTACAGCGGGATAAAGTTCGCAACTTGCGAGAAAAATAAAGCTATATTTTGCCAAAATTGGGAATCGGGATTTTTGAAGATATTGCTATGGACGTAATCCACCCAGCCTTGGATGAATTGATAGTAACTGTCTGCTTCTCCTCGGGTTTGAAATAGGTTCGGACAAGTAAACATGAATTTGAGATATTCGTTGGCGAACCAATTAGGCACTTTAGCGCGATCGTACTTGAGCGGCAATTGGTCTGCCCGCCGGTACAGCATGGCTGCCAGCAGGTAATTGATGGCTTTTGGCTCGTTAAATCCTTTCGCCACATTTGCGACTAATTCGCTCACCAAAGTCTCTTCTGTATCGGCTAGCGGTTCATATCTAATGTCGGTGGCAAGCAGCGCTTGGTGCTGTTTGCCGGCATCGCCTGCAAAGGCACTTGCAACTTGTTCGGCTGGTAAGTTAAGCCAAATTGCAGCAATTTGCTTTCTAGCTTGGCGGACATTTGCTAGGGCGGATAAATCAGCGGAATTTTTCTGGTATTGCTCGATAATGCTTGACAATAATATTGGAGCTTCCGGCGATTTTGCCGGGATTTGCTGTTTGCTCCCGCAGGCTTGCATCAACGCTGAACTAACTGTTGTTGCCATTTTTGACCAAGAAAATTTGCGGGATTGTCCAAGTCCGGCAGCAATTAACGAGTTGCGAATATCCGGCTTCTGCACGTCAAGCAGCGCATTGCCCAGTGCATTGATATCATTTTCGCTTACATAAAACGCTGCTTCGCCTGCTACTTCTGGAATCGAGCTGTTGGGAGAAGTGACGACGGGACAACCACAAGTCATTGCTTCCAATATTGGCAGTCCGAAACCTTCATACTTCGTGGGAAATATCAGGGCGATCGCACCCGAGTAAGCCGCTCTTAATTCAGCGTCGCCCAAATACAGCAGGTGGACGTTTACACCAGCAGTGTAAGGTTGTAATGTAGGTTCTAGGGAAGGTTGACCGCTAGTACAAACAACATCAAATCCCGACTTGCTGCTGAGTCTCGATAAAGCTTGAAAAAAAGCGACCGTATTTTTATAACCGTTGAATCCCAAACGTTCTCCCACTATTAAAAAGTAGGGTTTATCAATCCGGTGTGCAGTTTTAAATGCTTCTATTTCTGGTAAACTAGAAGGATAAAAATGTTTTTGAATGCCGCAGTGAGCGACAGTAATTGATGCCGGAGATATTTCGGGGAAAAACTTTACTAAGTCGCGGGCCGTGTTTTGGGAAATGGCGATGTAGGAAGATGCTTGGCGGATAGCATGATGTTTTTCTCGCCACATGGGATTATTGAGGTCGCCTCCCGTAACTTCGGGTATCATATCGTAGGCGACAAATGCCGATCGCGTCGAAATCGGTGTTGTATAGTAGGTAGAAACAAATAAATCTGCATTTTCTCGATCGCACATTTGCTGCAACATTTGTTTGTCAGCATCGGTTTTGTTGTAATCGTAAACCGGAATCGAGCGATATTGAATGCCGGCAATCTTCGGTGCTGTGCCGGCGCGATCCAGCATTACTATATTCTCAGCAAAACCAGATTTTACCCATTCTTCCATCAAAGACTGCCAAACGCGACTAATCCCGCTTTTTTGCTGGCTTTGAAAAAATATGCCGTCAATAACTATTTTCATGATTGGTGAGTTTCCTGTAAAATTACGATAAAGCAGTTCGATAAGCAGCGATAGTTTCTTGAGTGCACCTTTGCCAGCTAAAAAGTTTAGCTTGTGCCAAGGATTTTAAACACATACTTTCTCGCAGCGATGATTTGTTGTAGATTTCCAGCATACTATGACAAAGCGCGTCGGTATCTTTTGGATCTACCATAATTCCCGCTTCCCCAACTACTTCGGGAAGCGAAGATGTATTTGAGGTAATCACCGGTACTCCGCACTGCATCGCTTCCAGAGGCGGCAGACCAAAACCTTCATAAAACGACGGATAGACAAATGCTAAAGCACTGCTGTAAAGCGCTGCCAAATCCGATTCTGGGACGTATCCTGTAAAAAATATCCGCTCTTTTAGAAATTTTTGCTGAGAAACTTCTGCCATGATTTTATCGTATTTCCATCCCGGAGTACCCACTAACACCAGATATAAATCTTTAATATTTTGTTCCTCAATTAGTTTAGCAAAACTGCGGATTGCACCGTCGAGATTTTTTCTAGGTTCCAAAGTACCCAAACTCAAAATATAAGGAGCATCTGGAATGCCGTATTTGCGGCGAGTCGAAGCAAGTTTTTCCGCATCGCCGCAGGGGTAGAATACAGTCGGTTCCGCAGCGAGATGCGTGACGAAAACTCTCGAAGCGTCAATCTTGAGATAATTGCAAAGGTCGTTCTTAGTTGAATGCGATATGCAAATCACCCAATCCTTTTGAGAAATGCTTGCTAAGGTTTTTTTGTAAAGTAAAGGGATTTGCTCGCTCAGCAAAAACTGCGGGTACAAAACAGGAATCAAGTCATAGATAGTCAAAAAAATCTGAGCTTTACTTGTTTGCTTTGCCGAAACAGGGATTTCATCGTAGGGCGAGTGAAAAATATCTGCTGACTCTAAATTATTAGCATCTACCGGAACAAAGGAACCGCCCATGATTTGAACGGCATTTTGTAAATTGTTCTTCAAATGGTCAAAAACAGCTTTTTCCACGACAGCATTGCCCGCATCATTTGCTTGGATTTGAAGACCCAGCATATTGTAAACATCGAGTAGCTGCCTGTAAAAAACCCTGGCAAAGCTCGAATGCAGCAGGGGAATACCCGCTAATTTAGGATTGGTTTCCAGATAATCGAAACTCGCATCCAACAAATGCAAATACTGACTGACACAAAATGACAAATCGCATTCTTTCGAGTTTGCCAAATTCTCAGCAATACTTTCAACAACTCTAAAAATGCCGGTTCTAGCGCGCTGGTGCAAGTGTCCCTGTCCGAGGACAGAGATATCGTAAATAACTTTAATTTGATGCTCCCGTGCAATTGACATACTCGGTTAACTCGCTTCTTACACTGATAGGACTTACGCACTCAAGGGCGGTGTTGAAAGAGTTTGAGATTCTTCGCAACACTTGCGAATGACAGACAGGACTTACGCAGTCAACCTGCTGGGATTTCTCAACCAGACAAAGCTGTTTTGTAAGCAGCAATTGTCTCCTGAGTGCACCTTTCCCAGCTAAACTTTTTCGCTTGGGCTAGCGACTTTAAAGACATTTCTTGCCGCAAAGCAGGTGTAATGTACAGTTTGATAATGCTGTGGCAAAGTCCGTCAGCATCTGCCGCATCGAGCATAATTCCCCCATCGCCGACTACTTCGGGAAGCGATGAATTATTCGAGGTGATGACAGGAATCCCGCACTGCATTGCTTCTAAAGGCGGCAAACCGAAACCTTCATACAGCGACGGGTAAATAAAAACCATCGCACCGCTGTACAGGGCGGCTAAATCTTCATCGGCTACATAGCCAGTTATAATGATACGGTCTTTTGAGAGACCGAAGTTAGCAATTTCTTGAAAGATTTTTTCGTACTCCCAACCTTTAGCGCCTACTAAAACTAAGTTGAGGTCTTTGATACCTTGTTGCTGCACGACTTTAGCGAAGCAGCAGATGACGTGTTCGATGTTTTTTCGAGGTTCTAATGTGCTGACACCCAAGATATACGGTGCGTCGGGAATGCCGTATTTGTGCTTGACAGATGCCATATTTTCCGCATCATTGCAGGGGTAAAATAAAGCGGTATTTGCAGCTAGATGAGTTACAAACACTCTTTCCGGCTCGAGTTTGTTAATATGATTTAGCAGGTCGTTTTTGGTTGCTTCAGATATGCATATAATGTAATCCTCTGCCGTTAAGCTGTTTAAAGATGCCTGCATTCTCTGGTAGTCGGCATCATTTTTACCGATAAATAACTGCGACAATATGATGGGAATTAAATCGTAAACAGTGGCAAATTTTTTGAGCTTTTTGCACTCGCGTGCTTGGTGCGGAATGTGATAGAAGGTCGCGTGGAAAATATCGGCTTCGCTCAAGCTCTCCTGGTCGATTAAATGGCTGCGCTGCTGGGAAATGCCGATCGAATTTGAAAGGTATTTTTTTAATTGGTCTGTTAAAAGTTTAGATTGGGGTTCTTGGCTTTGTGCCGGGAAGATTTTTTCCCGGTTTTCTAGCATCTTGTAAAGCTCAATTAATTTGGTTTCAAAATTTCTGAAAAAGCTGGAGTGAGCCAAAGGTATCCCCCGAAAACTTGGCTGAGTCTGCAAGTAATCCAGGCAACTTTTCACGGCGTACCAAGAATGAGTGGCGCAAAAAGATAAATCGAACTGTTTCGAGGCAATTAAACCCGAGGCGATATTCTCTATGACTCTGGCAACACCGGTTCGAGAACGCGACTCGTAGTGTCCGTATCCCAGTACGGATATGTCATAAAAAATATTGATAAACTCCTGCTGTTTTTCCCCATACGCATAGACTGGCCGGTAAGATTCTGCATATATTTCCTGCGGTTTGTGGATTATTAAAAGCAAGGAAGTTGCAATGTAACCGCCCAATTCTATTTTTAGGTGCGGTGCGAGGTGATTGTGAGGTTGTTTCATCGGCGTCAAATCGTATTTGCTATCGCCCATCCAGTAATCTGGAGGTTCTACGCGATATCCCTCGGCTGTTAGTTCGCTGATTAAACGCTGAATGTCTCTGTGTCTGAAGAATACTAAATTGTGTGCGTTTACGGTTCCTGCATTTGACGAACAGTTGAACTCTGTTGTATGAACTGCCATACCGCCCGGCTTTAAGCATTTCAGAGATTCTTTGACAAATCTGAGTCCGTGTTCGATCGAGCCTATATGCTCAAAGGCACAGGAAGACCAAATAAAATCAAACTCACCTTGCTTTAAGTCTTCAGGGATATTGTTCATGTCAACTTCGCGGAAGCTGACAAGTTTGTCAAAGGTTGCTGGCGGACAGATTTCTTTCTCGTTAAGAGCTTGTTTGCCGCGGCAAAGTTGGTCGCTTGTCGCCCAGTCTTCCTTGGCTTCGGGAATGTCGTAACTTTGGTCTGTGGCGACAATTTCGCAGCCCAAAGAAGCGAATGCTGACGGTAGCGGTTCGTTGCCAACCGCAAAACCCATGCCTTTTATTCCGGCTTTGAGAAATCCTCTTTCGTTCAAAGCTTGAGACATGACAACCCACTCCCAATATTTGCGGTGAATCATTGTGGGAGCTTTGAGTTTTTCAATCCAATGGTGATAGTAATCTGTCTGAAAATCGCGGTTGACGCACAGTTTGCTTGTGACTCTGTTAAATGCCTGCGGCTGCTTGTCGCCGATTGGGGGTTGAGTCAATGCCGATCGAGTTGCGGGAGTTTTGGTAATATCTAGGACGGCGATCGCATTGGCAAATTTAAAAGGTAAATTGTATTGCGCGCTGACGAGTTCTTCGGGATTTGCTTGTACCCAAACAGAAGGCTGCGGCTGGGATTGGTCAACATTAACTAATTTTAAATAACTGGTGCTAACGGCATTTTTAGGAATATTGTATAGCTCGAATAATAGGTGCAAATACTCTTGACTGAACTGGATGTACCACCCCCTTTCGAGGAATCTGCCGAAGGGTACTGTAATCAGCGCTCTACCGTTATCTGACAGCAAATCGTAGACTTTGGCGATCGCCTTTAAAGGCCCTTGCCAATCATATTTTTCCAGATATTCACCGTAAGCTTGACTCGGGTCAGATCCTTGTCCTATGTGTTCTACTGTAGAGATGCAAACTATACCGCTATACTTCTCTTGAGGATCGACATCCATTAAATCAATTTTGTCTACTCCCACAGCCGTTTCGTATTTGTCGATAATTCTTCTAGCTTGAATTAAGGCATCTGTCGGGATCAGTTCGGGATAATATTGCAGCACGTTGCCCACTTCCAGCAGTTTGGTTTTATCCTGCAATCCGGCAAGAAAGTTGCAGGCTATGGGTATTTCTACCGCTCGCTCCGAGGGAGGATGGTTGTTGTGCTTGAGTCGGTTGTACCGGAGTGGCTGATTGTTGAAAATGAAAGTATCTTGCGAATCTGACATTTTGAGTTTTCCTTGGGCTATTGGCTATCGGTGAATTGCGATCGGTGCATCTTAATTTATACGTCAAATTGTCGGTCAAAACAGAAGTTGCGTTTCAATGCCGCGCGGTGCAAAGAGCCTGCAACTGCGAACAAGTTAATTTGTCCGTCGATCGAGGGACAAATTATTGACAAATTGTGTCTTATAGTGTATGTGGAAATGGAACGATTAAGACAGCACCCTCATCTCCTGACCGAAAGCATCCAGGATACAAGCCCCCGGATTCATCCGTGGAGAAATAAAATACCTGTATCCGATAGACAAGCCCCCGAATTTATCCGTGGGGTGAATGCTTCAATCTAAAATCTAAAATCTAAAATCGATTGACGACGCCCAGGGCAGTTCGGTTTCCACGGCCTCACCTCAGACCGCCGCAGCATGGCCGAGATGCCTCCCACACAAAAACAAGTTACAATTACGTTAAGATTGATGAACATAATTAAAAATTTCCCAGTCACAGGGACTAAAAAATAGGAGGATCGACCTCGGTGAATAAACGGTGGAGAAACGCTGGCCTGTACGCACTGCTGGCTATTGTAGTCATTGCCTTAGCAACGGCATTTTTTGACAAACAGCCCCCAAGTAGGGAAGTTTGGAAGTACAGTCAATTCATTCAGGAAGTCGAAGGCAAGAGAGTAGACAAAATAAATATCAGTTCTGACCGCAGCAAAGCTCTGGTTACAGCTCAGGACGGCAACAAGGTAATCGTTAACCTGCCGAACGACCCCGAACTGATCAACATCCTGACCAAAAACAACGTAGACATTTCTGTTCTGCCCCAAAGCGACGAAGGCTTTTGGGTAAAAGCCCTCAGCAGCCTGTTCTTCCCGATCCTGCTCTTGGTGGGACTGTTTTTCCTGGTGCGGCGCGCCCAAAACGGGCCCGGCAACCAAGCCATGAACTTCGGCAAATCCAAAGCTAGAGTCCAAATGGAGCCACAAACTCAGGTGACTTTCGGCGACGTGGCAGGCATCGAACAAGCCAAGCTAGAGCTCGCAGAAGTCGTGGACTTCCTGAAAAATGCAGACCGCTTCACCGCAGTCGGAGCAAAAATCCCCAAAGGCGTGCTGCTGGTCGGCCCTCCCGGAACTGGCAAAACCCTGCTCGCAAAAGCAGTGGCTGGAGAAGCAGGCGTTCCCTTCTTCTCGATTTCCGGTTCAGAATTTGTGGAAATGTTCGTGGGTGTCGGTGCTTCCCGCGTCCGCGACTTGTTTGAACAAGCTAAATCGAACGCTCCTTGTATCGTATTTATCGATGAAATTGACGCGGTAGGCCGCCAGCGGGGCGCTGGTTTAGGCGGTGGTAACGACGAACGGGAACAAACCCTGAACCAGTTGCTGACAGAAATGGACGGCTTTGAGGGTAATACTGGGATCATTTTGATTGCTGCTACAAACCGCCCCGATGTGCTCGATGCCGCGCTGCTGCGTCCGGGTCGCTTCGACCGCCAAGTTGTAGTCGATCGCCCCGACTTCGGAGGCCGCCTAGAAATTCTCAACGTTCACGCCCGCGGCAAAACTTTGTCGAAAGACGTGGACTTGGAAAAAATTGCCCGCCGGACACCGGGTTTCACAGGTGCGGATTTGGCCAACCTGCTCAACGAAGCAGCAATTTTGGCCGCCCGCCGCAACTTGACCGAAGTCTCGATGGATGAAGTCAATGATGCGATCGACCGCGTGCTCGCCGGCCCGGAAAAGAAAGACCGCGTGATGAGCGAAAAGCGCAAAACTTTGGTAGCTTACCACGAAGCCGGTCACGCTTTAGTCGGCGCGCTGATGCCCGATTATGACCCCGTGCAGAAAATTAGCATTATCCCCCGCGGCCGCGCTGGCGGTTTGACTTGGTTCACACCAAGCGAAGATCGGATGGATTCTGGCTTGTATTCTCGCTCTTACTTGCAAAATCAAATGGCGGTAGCTTTGGGCGGCCGCATTGCTGAAGAAATTGTCTTCGGCGAAGAAGAAGTAACAACCGGTGCCTCGAACGACTTGCAGCAAGTGGCAAAAGTGGCGCGCCAAATGGTGACTCGCTTCGGAATGAGCGATCGGCTAGGTCCTGTGGCTCTCGGTCGCCAACAAGGCAATATGTTCATGGGTCGCGATATCATGGCCGAACGCGATTTCTCCGAAGAAACCGCAGCGACGATCGATGATGAAGTGCGTTTGTTGGTAGAGCAAGCTTACCGCCGCGCCAAAGATGTACTCGTCGGCAACCGCCACGTCCTTAATGCTTTGGCAGATATGCTAGTTGAAAAGGAAACTGTGGATGCGGATGAATTGCAAAATTTGCTGGCCAACAGCGATGTCAAGATGGCGACGATCGCCTAATCGATTTTAGATTTTAGATTTGGGATTTTAGATTTAATCTAAAGTTTGAAATCGATAATTGGGGTGATTCTGGGATTGTCGGGAATCGCCCCGATTTTTTTGTGGGCACACAGGAAGCAGCGAAAAAAAGCATTGGAGTAGCAAACCATGATCGTCACTGAAGATAGAGCGCGTGAACTTGCACTTGATTGGGTAGAAGCTTGGAATACTCATAACCTCGATCGAATCATGTCCCATTACGCAGAAGATGTAATTCTGATATCGCCTGTCGCAGCGCAACTGCTAAACGAACCATCTGGGACAGTGACAGGCAAAGAAGCGCTACGAAACTACTTCAAAAAGGGGCTGGAAGTTTATCCTGACCTCAAGTTTGAGTTGCTTGATGTGATGTGGGGAGTTTCCAGTGTTGTCCTTTACTACATCAACCAAAAAGGCACGAAGACAGGTGAGTTTATGGAAGTCAGTTCAACCGGAAAAGTGACCAAGATAATGGGATACAAGCCCCGTCCTTCTAGGACGGCTTTTTATTTACTAAACTGCGCCCAAACTCCTCTA